>DASWID010000001.1 GCA_036397855.1 Thermodesulfobacteriota bacterium
TTAGGTTCAGGTACTACGATGGTAGCATCTCACCAACTCAACCGCAAATGCTATGGAATTGAAATAGATCCCAAGTACTGTCAGATAATCCTCGAAAGGATGCTAAAACTCGATCCTTCATTGGAAGTCAGGAAAAATGGCGAACTTTGGGAAACAACGAATAAACAACGAAGTTTTGCCAAATCCGGATAACATAAAGGGGCAAGGTTTTCACACTGACCCCAGCAGAATCAATAAGGCTGGACGGCCTAAGGGTAGTCGCACGTTATCATCGATCCTAAAGGAAATGCTGGAGGAGAAAGTTGAAATAACAAACGAGGACGGCACGAAGGAAAAGAAGAAGTTATCTGATGTAATAGTCCGCAAGCTAATAACCAAGGCGGTGAAGAAAGAAGACATAAAGGCCATTCAGGAGATATTTGACCGCACCGAGGGCAAGCCACATTCCGAATTCCATCATTCAGGTATAGTTCAGCACAATCACAAAGACATCACAAAATTAAAGTCAATAGAAGATATGCCCGATGAGGTAAAGCAGGCCATCTTTGAAATGGGCATGCAGCAGCTCACCGACGAGGAGAACCGCAAAAATTAAAAATGGATGTTATTCTCAAGGATAAAATAAAGGATATATTAATGATTGACCCTGTACTTCGTATGAAAGTTCAGGCATCCTCATCGCTTTATTTTTTTGTCCGCTATTTCTGGGACTGCTATTCATCGGATAAATTTGTGGATAACTGGCACCTAAAGAAACTTTCCGAAGAACTGGAGATAGTTGCCCGCAGGGTATCGGAGGGTAAACCTAAATTGTATGATTTGATAATCAATGTCCCTCCAGGGACTACAAAAACAGGGCTGGTTTCTATCTTTTTCCCTATATGGTGCTGGGTAAACTGGCCGTGGATGCGATTTATAACTACGTCACATTCTGATTTTCTTTCCCGGGAATCGGCTGAATATTCCAGAGACATTATAAGGCATGATAAATTCAGGCACATGTTCCCGGAGATAGACATAAGGGGAGACAAAGATGTAAAATCGAATTTCCGAATTGTTTATTTTAGAGATGATAAGCCCCAGCAGGGTGGCGGCAGGGTATCGACTTCTGTAGGTGCAAGGATTATAGGCTTTCATGGTCATATAATTATTCCGGATGATATTATTGATCCTAGAGGCGTTCTTTCTGAGGCCACCATGAAAACAGCAAATAATTACCTGGATCAGACACTATCAACCCGCAAGGTTGACAAGAAGGTAACGGCTACAATTATGATTATGCAGCGCCTGCATCAGAACGACCCTACGGGTCATTTGTTGGCCAAAAAGAAAAAAAAAATAAAACATATCTGTCTTCCCGGTGAAATCAAGAACTATTATGAATTTCTAAAGCCAAAAGAATGGGATAAATATTATTCCGACGATGGGTTATTCGACATCAATCGCCTGGACTGGGACACGCTGGAAGATCTTGAGATGGATTTGGGTCAATACGGATATTCTGGGCAGATAGGACAGAACCCCGTTCCGGCTGGGGGAGGTATGTTTAAGGTAGACCATATCCAGGTCTTAGATCGTGCTCCTCATTATTTAGATCATGAGATGCTGGTGAGATATTGGGACAAGGCCGGAAGCAAGGACAGTGGAGCCTACACTGTGGGGGTGAAAATGTGCAAGCTAAAAAGCGGGGTGTTTGTTGTCTTGGATGTCAAACGTGGGCAGTGGGCCAGTAATGAGCGTGAGGCTATCATTAAAGAATGTGCCATAGCCGATGGAGACCAATGCATGGTATTTGTTGAGCAGGAGCCTGGTTCTGGTGGCAAGGAAAGTGCCGAGGCAACCATCAGGAACCTGGCCGGGTACAACGTGTATGCCGACCGCCCTACCGGAGATAAGGTAAGCCGTGCTGACCCTTTTTCAGTACAAGTTAATAACGGGAATGTTCAGATAATTGCTGCGGAATGGAATTATGCCTATATTGAGGAGCTCAGAAACTTTCCATTGGGCCATTATAAAGATCAGGTGGATGCTTCTTCCGGGTCATTTGCACATTTGAGCGGGCGGAAAATGGCAAAGGTATGGTAAGAGCAGAATTTGGTAGTGTCTCAGTTTGAAAATTTTTAATTAACTTGGGGCTCAAGTATGGAAGTAAACGGCAACAAAAGTCTCACTAAACTCAGCAAACAGGAGTTAATAACTTACATTCAAATAGTTTCTGACCTCACACAGCGCAATAAGTTGGGCCAGCGGTTGGGCTACCAGTACGGCGATGACCGCAAAATTTATAAGGCTTTGGGGTATCCGGAAGAAACCGACTTAACCTTCACTTATTATTGGAATAAGTATAAGAGGAATGATATTGGGTCGGCAATCATAAATCGACCGGTGGATAAGACATGGAGCGGTGATCTTCTGGTCTTTGAATATGGGAAAACGATTGAAGATTCTGCTTTATACGAGGCCTGGCGCAACCTGGAAAGGGTGCACAAAATAAAGCAAAGACTTGTTAAGCTAGATAAACTTGCCGGTATAGGTAAACACGCTCTCCTGGTTTTGGGGCTTGATGATGTCAAAGCAAAGGAGGACTTTCTGAGACCTGCAAGCGGCAAGCGTAAACTGCAATATATACGCCAAATTGCAGAGGATGCCGGCAAAATACATGAATACGAGGACAACTCGTCGAATCCAAGATACGGCCAGCCTAAAAGCTATCGAATTAAATCACTGAGTCCCGGTACTGGACAGGAGGATGAAATTATAATTCATTGGTCTAGGGTATTACATATTACTTCGGGTCATTTGACCTCTGAAATAGAGG
>DASWID010000002.1 GCA_036397855.1 Thermodesulfobacteriota bacterium
TGCGCACAGCCTTTCTTATCTCAACATGTTCCTCAGTGAGTAAAGGCATTGCATTATCCTCCGAAAATTATGTATGTAATCTTATGCGGGGGTTTTAGAAACCACCTAAGTTTACTCAATAATGTGTGTTGCGCAATAAAGGCGCGGAGAAATGATCTGACGATATCAAGTATTATTGATAGGCTGGACTTTGAAGTACCGAGCAAGTAGGAGATTCAAGTTCTTCAGAATCTGGAGAAAATCTCATCGAACCTTTCAAGGAGTTCCTGGTCTTCACGGTAATCTCCTCCATGATGCTCATACTGCAATACCTATGCGTGCACGTGGAGTTCATCGTATTTAGACATCCGACGTGGATTTCGGTCGTTATACCCCTCTTGGGGCTATTGACCTTATTAATCTGCAGTTGTGGAAGGTTTTTTGTTTTACAGAAATACATTTTCTGCTTGACTTTTAGAGTGATTTTGATAGAATACGCTTAGTTTATAGGGGTATAGCTAGTCCTTTTTGTCCTGCCAGTGTGAATAGTCTCAACTTGGAGGGAATTTTAAGATGTCAAGCATACCGGCCCAATTTAAGCCTCCGGTGGAGAAGAATGAATTTATCTCGGGAATTACTCACAAGCCAGAAGACCTGGTAGAAGTTGGTATTCTTTTTGTCGGCGCTGGTCCTGCCAGTCTTGCCGGTGCTATTCGCCTGGCACAGCTTCTTTCCGACGAGCCTGAGATTATGGAGTCCCTGGGTGAAATTCCTATCGCAGTAATTGAGAAAGGAAAGTATCCTGGTGCGCACCTGGTTTCGGGGGCAGTAGTGAATCCAATTTCTTTTCGAACCCTTTTTCCTGAACTGAAAGACGAGGATTTTCCCTTCTTTGGACCTGTGGATAAGGAATCCGTCTATTTCCTAACTAGAAAGCACTCACTTATCCTACCAACCCCCCCCACGATGCATAATAAGGCGAATTTTGCTGCATCTATAAGTCAGATGGCTAAGTGGTTGGGTGAAAGGGCCGAAGAGGCTGGTGTAATGATATTCAATGAAATGTCGGGCATGAACCTCTTGGTCGAAAACGAGGTCGTAAGGGGTGTCAGGACAGATGATAAAGGACTTGACAAGGATGGCAACAAACTCGGAAACTACCATCCGGGCTCTGATATCTTGGCGAAGGTCACAGTGCTTGGAGAGGGGACAACAGGTCACCTCTCAATGGCGATGATTGATCACTTCAATTTAAAGGGGGCAAATCCCCAGGTTTACGCACTTGGGGTAAAGGAGATATGGGAAGTACCAAATCCCCTCGATCGCGTGATACACACTATGGGTTGGCCTCTTCGAGGATCAAGGAAATACAGTGAGTTTGGCGGAAGCTTTATATATCCCATGGGACTGGATAAGGTTTGTATAGGACTCGTAGTCGGGCTTGATTATACAGATGCGACACTCTCGGTTCATGATTTGCTCCAGGAACTAAAATTGCATCCATTGGTAAAGGAGATATTGGACGGTGGAAAACGTTCAGACAACGGCTGGGGGGCGAAAACGATACCCGAAGGAGGACTCTACTCTATTCCAGACCCCTTGCATGTACCTGGAGCGCTTTTAATAGGTGACTCCGCTGGTCTAGTAAATGTACCTGCACTTAAGGGTATTCATTACGCTATGATGTCCGGAATCATAGCTGCGGAATCGATATTTTCTGCATTGAAGGGTAAGAACGATCCCGCTGGTCCTGATGCCTTGGCTGGATACGATCGAGCAATAAGGAAGAGTTTTATTTGGAAGGATCTTTATCAGGTCAGAAATATGCGTCAGGCCTTTCAGGATGGGTTTGTCCCCGGTTTAATCCTTGCCGGGTTAATGACAGTTACAAAGGGCCTATTCCCCGGAGGAAGGTTTAAGTTACATCGCGATAGCGAAAAGGAGATGTTTATTGGAGATAAGCGATCCTATCCGAAACCAGATGGTGAGTACACATTTGATAAATTAACCAGTGTTTACGCAAGCGGTAACAGAAGCCGAGATAATCAGCCAGATCACATTCGAATCAGAAGGGACGTTCCTGAAGTTATTGGGGAAACCTGGATCAATATGTGTCCTGCACAGGTCTATGAATGGGATGAAGAGAATGGGAAAAAGGTTATAAGGACAGACCCTTCAAATTGTGTCCAATGTGGAGCCATTACCTCCAAGGGCGGTCGACTAACCCCACCCGAAGGTGGCAGCGGCCCGGAGTATACTGAGACGTAAAAGCAAATTGTTTGATTTGCTTGTAGTTCCCGCTTCCCAAGCGGGCCGAAAACGATATCGGCCCCTATATAGTCTGTCAATCAAAAGATGCTACAACAAGCAAATCTTAAATAGCGCACTATTCATGATTACACGGAATTGAGGCTGGAAAGGGTTTTACAATTTATTCAAAAAGGTTTGGGTTTTCATGAGCAATTATGAAGGATAAAATTGATTTATCATCTTGCTCAGCGCTGTTATTGGATTCAGGAGGTGGATGGAATCAAAAGGAAGATAGTTCTTATATCTGTTTTGGTAAACCGAAATTCTCGCTTTCTTCTACGGATGGGTGTATAAGCATTCAAAATTCCTCCAGAGATCCTGATTTAAATCGAAATCCATTAGAGATTCTAAGGGGAGTCTTGTCTGATGGATATATTGCAGTAGGCTATATTTCCTATGAATTTTCAGAATTTACGCAGGAAGGATTTTCTCCTACCCGGTTGAAGGATGGAGAGCGGTTTCCCGATATGCATTTTCTATTTTATAAGGCGGAGGATATTACTTCGGGAAGAATCGGAGAATTAGCTTCTGAAATTAATGAGATGTCAAATATATCAATAAATACAGTAGGTTATGAATGTCTTGTTAGTTCCAATATGTCTAAAGAAGAGTATTTAAATAGGGTAAAACTTGCTAAGGGTTTCATAGAGAGGGGGGATATTTATCAGGTAAATCTTTCTCAGCGCTTCCGCGCAAAATTCAATACGGATCCGCTTAAATACTTTCTCAATCTTTATCATATTCAACCAGTGCCCTATGGTTGTTATATAAATTTTGGGGAGTATAGGCTCGTAAGTGGATCAATGGAGCTTTTCTTGAGGAGAAAAGGGAATCAAGTCGTAACAAAACCGATAAAAGGCACAAAAAAGCGGGGTAGCTCAGCGGAGTCAGACGAGTTACTGATCTATGAGCTCTCGAAAAGCGATAAGGAGAGGGCAGAAAACCTCATGATAGTTGATTTGATGAGGAATGACCTTAGTAGGGTCTGCAATGTTGGTACGGTTAATGTAACGAATCTTTTCAAAATAGAATCATATTCTACCCTTCACCAAATGGTATCAGAGGTAAGTGGAAATATGAGAAGGCATATGGGACTGAAAGATATAATTGAAAACACATTTCCGCCTGGGTCCGTCACCGGTGCTCCTAAGAAAAGGACATTGGAGATAATAGATGAGTTGGAGCCGCATTACAGGGGTCCTTATTGCGGGGTCATAGGTATTTTCATGCCTAATGGGGACCTTACATTGAGTGTGGGCATAAGGATAGTAGTAATTCGGAATGATTCGGCAACCTTTTGGGTGGGGAGTGGAATTGTTTGGGACTCGGAACCAGAAGAGGAATACGACGAGACTTTGATTAAAGCAAAAGCTATCCTATGTGCAATGGCTGTAGCAAGTTAGGAATCAAGTAAGTGAAAGAGATAATACGTATTAATGGGAGGCCGGTTGAGGAGGGAACGCCATTACGGTCACTGATATATGGGGAGGGCTTATTCGAGACATTTCGTTGCAAATCGAAACTTCCTTCTTATTACGAGAGACATATTGATAGGATGAGAGAAGGAGCGAGAATTTTGGGTATACCATTCCCAAAAGATGAAGAAATAAAGGATGGTCTACACAAAGCCTTATCAGACGCTAGTATTTCCGACGCATATGTCAAAATCGGCCTTCTGTCTAAGGGCAGTCCGGTCTTCCACAAGGAACCCAGTGGGAGTTCGCTTCTTGTAGTCGTAAGGAAATACCAGCCTCAAAAACAATCAATCAATGTGAAGGTGAGTTCTTATAGACGGAATTCTAATTCACCGATTTTACGTATAAAGTCCCTAAATTATTTAGAAAATATTCTTGCAAAAAGGGAAGCTTTATCTTCAGGGCATGATGAAGCAATATTTTTGAACGAGAGAAATGAGTTAGCCGAGGGGACGGTAACCAACATATTTTTCATAAAGGGTAAAGTCGTGTGTACGCCTTCACTTGAGTGCGGGCTGCTATCGGGGATAATTAGAGGTGCGATCTTTCAAATTGTTAATGAGTTTGGTTTTGAACTTAGGGAGGGTAGGTACAGCTTGGAAGCGTTGAAGCGTAGTGACGGGGTTTTTCTTACTAACTCGGTAATTGGTGCTGTAGCCGTATCTTCAATCGATGGAATTCAGCTGCCCTGTGATTGTGAGGTTTTTTATAAGGTGGAGGAAAGACTTAGGGGTAAGTTGGGTTGGGAATAATTAATTATGCTGTTTTGAACTTTAGGGTATGTTCAATTTTTCAGAGGTTCGATTATCTGATAAATTCAAGGGTTGCTACTCAAGAGATCCTGTTGGATCAGAGCATGTCGGAATCTCATTTATCGAATAGAGCCTCTATAATGGTATGAGTTGCTTAAGGTACTGAAAATAAAGGGGTTTGGGTTGTGGATGAAATGTGGATAAATTTTCGTTCGATTGAGACTGGGTCACTTAAGTACCTAAAATTATTGGAATTAAAGTGCAAATAACGACTAGCTGCTGTGAAAGATTTTATCCACAACTGTGGATTGTTTCACGTGAAACATTCATAAGTCCCTATTTTCCAATACAAAATTTGCTGAAGATTTTTCCTAGTAAATCTTCTGTTGTTACTTCACCTGTTATTTCACCTAGCGAGTGTAGAGCGTATCTCAGGTCTGCTGCAAGAAACTCAGGTGAATCACCCTTGGATAGTGCTTCCTTAAAGGAGTATAAACCTTCTCTCGCCTTTTCAATCGCAATTTTGTGTCTCAGCTCGGATATAATGAACTCGGATGCCTCTATTTTATCTCTTGTTCCTACGAGTTTTTGAAATATTGTTGTCTTTAGATCATCAATTCCAATCCCTTCTTTAGCTGAAGTCCTGACAATTTCGTGATTGGGTAAATATCTGTGAATTTGCTGCTCTGATAGGTTCTGAGGCATGTCAATTTTATTAATAACCAACACCGACTTATCTCCGCATAAGCTAGATATGATCTCGAGGTCATCCTGATCAAGCTCCGTACTTCCATCAAAAACCGCTATGATGAATTCGGCCTCATTAGCCTTCTTCTTGGTAAGTTCGATACCGGCACTTTCTATTTCGTCTGCAGAGGCTCTCAAGCCAGCAGTGTCGACAAGCCTGAGTGGAATTCCCTTTACAACTATGCTCTCTTCAATAAAGTCTCTTGTAGTTCCAGGAAAAGGACTTACAATTGCCCTATCCTTCATTATTAACTGGTTTAAAAGGCTTGATTTTCCTACATTTGGCTTGCCAAGGATTGCGGTATATACTCCGTGCTTTATAATTTTGCCCTCCTCGTAGGTGGTTAATACCTTTTTAAGTTCATTAATAACAATTTCTGTGCGACTTGACATATGTTCTTTTTTGATCGGGTCTATTTCATCCTCCGGGAAATCAACGTGAGCCTCAATCTCGGCGAGGATGTCGAGAATGTTTTCCTTTGATTCATTAATCTTTTTAGATAGTAGTCCTTCGAGTTGAAATTCGGCCTGCCTCAGGCTCTCATCGGTCTGAGCGTTTACAACATCAACCACCGCTTCGGCTTGTGCGAGGTCCATTTTGCCGTTCATAAAGGCTCTTAGCGTGAATTCTCCCGGACCCGCCGGTCGAACTCCATTTTTAAATAGTATGTCGAGTATCCTTCTGGGTACTAAATATCCACCATGGGAATGAATCTCCACCACATCCTCCCCTGTGTAGGAATGTGGCGATTTCATCAAAACGCATAGCACATTATCGATAAATCTTTTAGCCGCTGGATCAAGAATCTGTCCCCGATAGAGCCTATGGGACTCCATGTCGAAGACACTCTTGCTTTCCTCGGTCCTTTTGAAGAACCTTTCCAAGACCTTTAATGCTTCTGCACCGCTTATCCTAATTATTGCGATCCCGCCTTTACCCTCAGGTGTCGATATTGCAGCTATTGTGTCTTCGTTTGGAAGTGCAAATTGCTTCATTTGTTGGTAATAATCTACCATAATCAGTGTGAGGGCGCTATTTAGGATGAAAAGCCAATTCTGTAAACCGTAATTCAGATTTTGGGTTTTCTGAACCTCTTTCGAAACCCAGGGGGTTTCCTTCACCTTAGGAAACTCTAGTAAAATCTAGTGATACGATACTGGCTAACTCAGTGGTGCGCGAATATCGACGTGCACTGATTGCATTAGTCGAATGGGGTTTTAGAGATTCTATCGTAGGATCAATTTATGAAATGGCAATTTTGGCTAATTGTCGTTTCATATAACTTATTGATTTGATTGAATTATTCATATTTGGTGGAAATAAGGGGCCGTGTCTGAATTTGCAATTTAAGTAAGTCTTTCATTATAATAACACCGAATGAAGAAGCGATATTTGAAAATATTCTTATTACTTTGTCTCTTGTGCTCGAGGGTAAACGCTCAAGAATCCAGGAGCCTAGGCCCATTTGTGAAGCACCCCGAGTGGTATATTAATGTTACTGACTGGTCATTTTATACGGCTTTTAAGGTGGCAATTATTCATCATATCACTATTGAAAACACGGGCGATGTAGCCTATAAAGATGTGCAAATTAGGATTCGTTATTATTCCACCGCACCTTCAACACATGGAACAATTGTTGGTCAGCAAGAAGGTGTATTACCAGTCACACTTCCACCTCATTCAAGAAACACGTACCTTAAAGACGGAACTGTTTTAGGATCAGGTTCAAGCCTTTTCTATGTTGGGGGTTTAGAGGTGTTGGGTGCAATTCCGATTCTTGATTGAGGAATATCTAGTCCGATCATTTTTTGTATTTAGGCAATTGGGGTCACTCCTTTACTTTCAAATAGCTAATTACGTGTAACTTGCTACAGAGTTTCCGTTGCGAGCGAAGTGAAGCAATTTCCTCGCTGATGATAGGAGTTTTGAGCCTCCAGTTTTTCCGGCTCGCCTGTGGCCATCATTTCAATATGCATGCCTGTTCCTGGCTCTTCTGTAATATCCAAGCATATTACAGTCTTTTTACAATTTTTTGCTAAACAATTTTACGGTGGATGATTCCTAAAATCACTACATCATGTCCCACAATCTTCCTTTGTTTTCTATCCAGGAGTTCAATGTCTTCTTCTACCTCTGGGTGCTAAACAATCGTATAGTGCATTCATTCTTCCTGCGTAGAGCCAGGGCGAACCTTCCAAATTTCATCATGAGATAGAGCACTCTTACGGTTAAATGTTTTTTCGCGCTGAGAAGAGCGATACTTTCAAGGATTCTATCTTCATAAATTTCCAGCGCTTCACGAAGGAGGTCTCCTGCTTTAAGTGATATGGTATACCTTCTTTTTTTGCGATTTTTCTTATTGCTTCATGGAGAGGTTTTTCTAAGACAACATTAATACCTGGGTTTTTAGCGGGCATATTTTCTCCTTAATTTAATGTATATTTAAAGGGTATCAGATGTGAGGCACTATATGAAAAGTTCGGGCACAGGCTTAATCGGGAATCCATACGCATATCATCTCGAACGGAGCTACAATTTTCGTGGGAGCGGCTTCTACCCGCGAATAGAAATGTAGCGGCGGACTTTAGTCCTCCGCTTATTATTTAATTGATATGGCGACCTGGTTTTCGCCGATACATTTTTCCGTTCGTGGCGAAATTCTTAATATTATAATATAATAGAAGGGACAATCCTTTGTGTGACCCAGTGCTAATAGCTGCTATTCTCGAAGACCTGGGGTAATTTTTGACGCAAAGAAAGAGACGGACAAGAAAGAGCAAAGTCTTGAGACCGAAAGTATGAGAGATAATTTAAGAAATAGCGGCGAAGAAAATCGAAAAGAAAAATAACTCATTTATTCACGCCTGACCCCATATCTTCCCATCCATCTGCAATCCCTTCACTGGAGTACTTTAATTTAGCCTTTTGATATTTTTGTTCCTGGACTATTTTTTTCAAATACTTTAGGGTCTCGAAAGGTGTAGCCACTATTAGTGAATTTACAATCCATGTTGGGACTCCACCGCCAGGCTCTGTATGATGCAGCCAGGTTACTTCCACAGAGCCATCGTGTAAGGGTTTGAAAAGATAATATCCTGCAGATGTTTTTATTCGAACATTGTTTGTCTCAGAAATATAGTCCGGAACTGAATTTAACTTGATAGTAATCTCTTTACTCTTTGGATCTTGGGTCATAAGAGTATGCAGAATCAGGTCTCTATCTTTCAGTGGAAATGGAAAATTTATAACTTGGTAAAGATATGCTTCGTAGAAGCCAATATCCCTCAGTCTTGTGCCCTGCTTGCAATTGTGTACCCATTCTGGGCAAGCATCTGCATCATATAGTACAGCCAGTATGCTATCCAGCGATGAATTGATGTTCGTAACCCCCTTAAATTCCTTTATTTTTGAGCCAGGGATGGTTTCTAAGAATACCTTAATTCCATCTTCATCCTTAACCAATTCCCATTGTGCTTTTGCTGATCCGATCGTCACGATTGAAAATAAAAACATAAGGAGAATTAAAATTAGATAGTTAAAGGATTCTGGATTCCTCATGAAAAATATTGAGATAAAAAGTTTTGGTCATGCCTATCTAAAAAGGATATATGATAATACAAAATTTGCACAAGCTTTTGAAAATAGTAAAGAGTTCCTAAAAGAGACCTAAGGAATTTGATTCAAGTCGGCTTCATAGAATGTTTATCCCTTTTTCATTAAGACATTGAAAAGGACATAGCCCAAATAGCTCTATAGTTACTTTTGTAAAATGGCTATGTTATCACGCGTGGATATGCCATCGCTGTAAATGCCAGATATTTCAGGGACAAGATCTTTAGAAGTATTTTCTTCATATATCTTACTCTTCTTTCTAACTTCTTTGTCTTGATACAAAGAAGCAACCCTTCGACATCGCTCAGAACTAGGCTACCCAAAAATTTGCTAAAATCCACCTTAATCCTCCTTTAGAAAAGGAGGAAAATCCCTCTTTCTTAAAGAGCCTGTCCTGAGCTAGGTCGAAGGGGGATTTAGGGAGATTTTAACGTCTTCGTTTCTGATTTTCTTAATACTGAAACAAGTTCAGCACAGGCCGCAATCTTTGGAATGCCGTTCGAGTCCTTTTCATTCTGAAAAGGATTAATGAAAATAAACCTATTCGAGAAACTGTAAAAATTTGTCACGGAATTATCTAACGTCACAATCGCACGCAATTTGGGTTTTTGGAATTTTGAGAGGTACCCAAAGTTAGGATAATGATTTATGGTGTCTATTTTTTGTGTGCTGAATTTTTAATTACTTAGTATAGAATTAAGTACTAAAATGAATATTTCATTTTTAAAAATAAATCCCAAGACAAAGTCTCATCTTTTCAATATCTTCAGTACCACCATTTTCTGGTTTCTGGCCGTCCTTTTGTTTGTAGTTTTGAGGACTGTTGGTATACAAGAAGGTGCCGATTTTTTAAAATTAGGGCACGACCACATTAAATTGGATTTATTAACCGTACTAGTTGGAGGATTAATACTAGGGATCGCTTTTGGGATACTGGACATTCTTCTGGATACCGAAAAAATCAGGAAGAAGTCCTATGGTTTCATTATATTAGTCAAGGGCATTTTTCATGTAGCAATATTAATTCTGGTCACATACCTTATCGTCGTTATCTTAAGTCTATTTGAATCCGGAATTGCTTTAAGACAAGCATATTCGTTTTCTCTTTACAAGTGGACGATTAGTGAAGATTTCGTAGTTGCTTTGGTTTATCTTTGGGTAGTAAGCATGATAATAAGTTTGATAAGACAGGTTAACCTTAAATTCGGACCCGGAAATCTGGTGAGATTCATGCTTGGAACCTATCACCACCCGAGGGTGGAGGAAAGGATATTCATGTTTCTAGATATGAAATCATCTACTACGCACGCTGAGCGATTGGGTCATATTAAGTACAGTGAATTAATTCAGGATTGTTTTTATGATCTGACGGATGTTGTGATTGAGCGGAAGGTGGAAGTTTATCACTATGTGGGTGACGAGGCGATTCTAACATGGAAGATAAGCGAAGGGTTGGAAGATGCAAATTGCGTGAAAACATTTTTTGATTTTGAAGAGGTGTTATATGCGAAGTCAAAGTACTATACTAAAAAGTATGGATTTCCCCCGCAATTTAAGGCCGGAGTAAATATAGGTTTGGCAACAATAGCTGAGGTGGGGGAGATTAAGAGGGAGATACACTTTCATGGAGACGTGTTAAATACAGCGTCTCGCCTGCAAAGCGAATGCAACCATTATAATAAAAGAATGCTTATATCTGAGGATCTGAGAAGGCGCTTCTCAGATTACCCAGATCTTAATTTTGAATTAATTGGGGATATTTTTTTGAAGGGAAAAGAAAGGAAGCTAAATATCTATAGTGTTGAAGAGAAAAACGGGTCAGAGAAGAGGGTGTCCGTCTAGTGGATTATATTCACTTAAGGTAAAAAGCGAACCTATTTAGAGCCGCCTCGCTAATTCTGATTCTTGTTTCGAGGTTACGCAACATTTGATTACTGAGTTCCAGATTTTCGGGCCAACACTTCTCATATCTCCTTATTGGAGCTCGCAACTACTGAAACAATCCGAGTCATCACAGTCAACTGCGCCGTCTCCATCATTGTCAAACTCGTCAAAGCAGCTTGATTCTGGATTTTCACAAGTCAGGGCTGCCGCACAATCAGGATCCGCACAGTCTGTAAGGCCATCTCCATCGTCATCCAAAGTGTTGCTGCACTCTGCCCCTGTCTCGGTACAGGCTGGGTCTGTGGCGCAATTCGGATCTGCGCAGTCAGTAAGATCATCGCCGTCATTATCCTCAAAGTCGTCACAGGTCATCTCAGGCTGTTCACAAGTAAACGATACTTCACCAGGAATGATCTCCCCTTCACAATCGCTATCTGCACAGTCCGTAAGTCCGTCTCCGTCATTATCCATAAAGTCGCTGCACTCTGCTCCTGTCTCGGTACAGGCGGGGTCTGCGGCGCAATCTGAGTCTGCGCAGTCAGCAAGATCATCGCCGTCATTATCAGCTCCGTCATTACAGGTCGTCTCAGGCTGTTCGCAAGTCTGTTCCTGGGGCCCGAACTCACCTATGCAATCGGGATCTGCACAGTCCGTAAGTCCGTCTCCATCATTGTCAAAGAAGTTGTTGCAGGTTGTCTCCGGTTGCTGGCAAAGCTCCCCACAAGGGCCACCCGCCTGACCCTCACAATCCGGGTCTGCGCAGTCTATCGGACCGTCTCCGTCATTATCTAAGCCATCGTCGCAAACTTCTGGTGGTACCTGCGGTCCAGGTACACACATTCCATCGATACAAACTTGTGTTCCAGGACAGGGTTTTTCGACATTACAACCGGCTACACACATTCCGACCTCTACTTCACCAGGAAAGGAACAAACTTTTCCAGGTGGGCAGCGTTCGTCCGATGTACACCCGGGTACGCACATATTTGCTTCGTCACAAATCTCCCCAAGTGGGCACTGTGCATCCGTTTCGCAGGGAATCGGAGTAGGAATGGGAGTTGGGGTGGGTGTCGGTGTAGGTATCGGTGTAGGTGTTGGAGTTGGCATGGGACTTGGTGTCGGTGTAGGAATCGGGGTTCCAGTCGGCATGGGAGTTGGTGTCGGTATAGGTGTAGGTATTGGCGTAGGGGTAGGAGCAGGGGTGGCGGTAGGAGTCGGGGTGGGAGTTGGTGTAGGTACGGGTGTAGGTACGGGTATACAGGTAATTTCTATGGTGTTTTGTCCAGGGAACACGTCTGCTGTTACACCACCGCTACAACACGGCTCTCCGTTTTCATCACTTCCTTCTACATTAAAATTTCTAGCGCTTCCAACAGGCACAAGGACTGTAATCTGTTCTCCGATGCCAAATATCTTTTCTATCGGATCGAAGCCGTCTGTAATTGTGAGTGTAAAGAATGCTACACAGTCAAGGATGCTTTGTTGGGTAGCCGCATCCCGTTGGGACGATGCATCGAGGCATTGCTCTGTAGGGAATCCAATAACAATCCTTGTGCCGGCATGTTCGGAATTTTCATTGAAGCCAGCATCCAGGCAGGAGAGATTGATCAATAAAAGGATTACGTAAATAATGCTGCGTGTTTTTTCCATGATTTTAACGTCTACTTCCCTTATGGATTCACTATCACGTCAACAGGCGCTTTATTTTGCGGATTAACTCCTGGAAGCAGGTTGGCGGGCTGAACCAAAGGAGCGCTGATTAACTGTGAATACGCGGGAGTGGTTTCTTTTCCGGGAAGTTCCTTACCAGGGTATTCCGCTTTACGAGAATCCTCATCTTCTGGCGCTTCCTCCTCGACCTCTGTCCCCTCAATAAGTTCATTTTGAAGCTCAGGTGGAATTGGAGCCGGCACCGAAGGGCAGCCATCTTGTAGGATCTCTGAGAATTGCCCCGCATTAACCACTACCTCTCTCGGGCATTTTAGAATGCCCCTTACATAAGTCTCACCTTCATGGGTATAGAAAATACCTAACGCATCAATATAGAGCTCGGTGCCCTTGATACCTGCGACTGCATTGGGCGTAGCAAATTCAATATCGGTTTCTACTCCAGGAATTTTTTGAATTATGCCCTTAAGCTTTCCCTTGACTAGGTTAGATAAAGATTTTCTTTTAGTCGGGGTGTAGACAAACTCCGTTATCTCAAGCGTGGCATTTGCTCCCAGCGAAATCAGCGAGTCGTCATTAAACAGGATTTTGAGCCCTGAATCATCTCCGGTTTCAAATCTATCCCCCAGAAATACACGAGTTCCCTTTTCTACCGCTTCACTCCCTTCAGCGCTGATAACAGTAGCCTGTCCATTTACAGCAGTTACGATTCCTACAGATTCATCCTCCTGAGAAAACACAGACGTCGCCCAGGGAATCAGGACGAAAATATTTAACATTAATAAGATTCTTCTCAACATGTATCTATCCATAGAATATGACTAAAACCTCGCATTGAAGGTCACCGAGAATACATCCTGATTATACTGGAATGGCTCGGGTCCAGGAAAGGTGCTATCTGAAAAATTGGATATATGCTGATAGCCAAAATCAATCGAAAAGATCTTATAAAGCTGCTTGGAAACAACGACTAACACACCGATCTGATTGTCTACCCTGTCGAACGGGTCGTTATAATAGTCTTGCCTGAAGTAATTAGTTGTGATGAAAGTCGTTATATCGAATGGCATATAGGCAATAGCTTCAAGAAAGAACTGGGGAGCAGTATAATCAAAGTTGCGTGTCCCTTCAATATCTTTAGCGCTATTTAGGGCGAAGTTAAATCCAGGTCTGAAAAGGATCCTACCATCATATAGACTGAAGAGCTGAGCCACGGTCCAGTTATTATTATAAGCATCTCTTTCCGGGAAATTCTTAAAGTCATAGTATCTAAGGTTGTAGGACAACTCTGTGCTGGTATTTGTTGTCCACTCGAAAATTACCTTTGGACTTACTGAGTGGGACTGGGAGAAAAGATTATCTGCGGGAGAACCACCTAGAAAGGTGATGTCATAGAAATAGTCCAGAAAAAGACTAACGGGAATTTTTCCAACAGAAGTTTTTCTCCGTCCATAGAGATTTATTAGGTGGTCTTGTACGTTAAATTCCTCCAAACCATTGTTAAATGATAAATAGCCGGAATAGCTGCCGCCCAACACCGTATCCTTGGTGAGATAGGGGTTAAAGCCCAAATTTGCGAAAAACACCTCACGCCAAGCGCTCTTATCGGAGACAATCGGGATGCCGTTGGGTTGCAGTGCAACGTTGGTGTCATACTGTATTCCAGTGCTGGCTGCTCCGTAATATCGTTTGGTGAGATTAGCGATTATGTCCAAATATTCCAATGCAGCCCCTGCTGTGTCCGTCCCTGCCCCAAACTGTCCTACGAGTTGAAAGTCATTCTTTGCCTCCTCATAGTTTTTAAGCCTGTATCGACTGATCCCTGCAAAGAAATGAGCAGGAACCGCAAGATCGGGGTCAAGCTTGGAAGCCTTATCCAAAGAGGTTATTGCCTGTTCATAGTTTTCGAGCTTATACTGTGTATAGCCCAGGTCGTAGTTTGCGAGACCACTGTCGGGTTCTTGACGCACAGCTTCTTTAAATTCAGGAAGTGCCAGGCTATATTGCTCCAGCTTGAGATAGGCGGTTCCCAAGTCCAGATGTATACCCTTTAAATTGGGGTCTAACTCTTTTGCTTTTTCAAGGTAGGGTACAGACTGGTCGTATTTATCTAGCCTTAACAAAGAAAGCCCCAGAACATGGTTTGCCGTCGCGCTCTGAGGGTTTTCCTTCAAAGCCTCTTCCAAGAGTTTGGCCGCTCCAGTGTAATCCTTTCTGAGATAAGCGGCAATCCCCTTATTGAGATTAACCTCGAAATCAGCCCTAACAGGGTAGGAAATAGCCCAGATCAGGAACGTTATCAGGATAAACCGGCCGTAAGTCAGTTCTTTTAGTCTCCTTTAAGCCTCAACCAGAATTAACCCAGATCACATTCTGAGAATTTACAAGGTACAACCCTTAATTCGATTTGTCAACAAATATTTTTATTCATTGCTTAGTCGAACACTAAGCATTTTAAAATCGCTGCTTGTGAGCTTCCTATTAAGGATGGAATGAAACAATTACCCATCGACAATACACCGAAATTTAGGTAAATCCGGTCATTCTAACCTATGAAGGCAAAATCGTGAATCCTGAATGGTGCATCGTGAATCATTTTTCCTTTGCAGTGTAGACGCCGGTCCAATCCAGGGGCGGCGGATGGAGTATGTACTCTTGACATCGCTCTTTATACAGGGCTGAGGGTGTGTCGTTGGGGAAATTTAGTAGAATCTCGGCGAACTTTTCTTTTGCCGCGAGGAACTTACCCTCCCGATAAGTGTTGAGTGCTTCCGTAAACATCCTGACCAAATCGGTCTTGTTGCTATCACCAGAGAAAGTGTTGACAAGCTCAAAGATGGAGATTGGTTCTTCCTTACCTTTCACCTGCACAAGGTCAAGCTCCCGGAATAAAAAAGGCGCTTCTGATGAATTAAGATTTTCTAAGGTTGACTTACTTATAATAATCTCGGTCCCATAGAGTTTATTGAGACCCTCTAGACGTGAAGCTAAGTTGACACTATCACCGATTGCCGTATAATCAAACCTCATGTTAGCTCCCATGTTTCCGACAATAGCCGCGCCCGTATTGATTCCTATTCCAATGGAGATGGTGGGGAAATTTCTTTTCCTCCATTCGTTATTGATCTGTCCAAGCTTCTTCAACATCGAGAGAGATGCTTGACAGGCGCGCGTTGCATGATCGGGAACGTCCAGAGGGGCACCGAAAATTGCCATCACGGCGTCTCCGATATATTTATCAAGTGTGCCGCGCTCTTCCATAACAATTTGGGTCATTGGACTAAGATATTCATTGAGGACCGATACGAGCATCTCGGGAGGAATGCTCTCGGAAAGTGAAGTAAAACCCCGTATGTCTGAGAAAAGCAAAGTAACATTTTTGTTTTCTCCTCCTAGCTTGAGTTTATCAGGGTCCCTTAAGATTTCGTCTACGATATCCGATGACACGTAACTGCTAAAGGCCTTCCGAAGATAACGGCTTCTTCTCTCTATGACAAGATTGCGGTAAGCTTCAAAGAATACGTATGCAAAGCCAATAGATAAAGCGGGATAAATAGTACTAATGACAAAATTCAAACGTGTAAAGATTACAAAGTTTCCCAACAAGTAAAGGAACACAAAAACTATAAAAATAGTGAATCCGATGACGGTGCCTCTGGCTCTTATTAGTAGAAAAACGAGTAGTATTGGAAGCATAAAGAGTAATCCGATGTCCAATGCATGAGTAAGGTTATTTTCGATAAGAAATCTGCCATCGAGAATATTTCCCGCAACACTGGCATGTATTTCAACGCCCGGAAAGACGGGATTAAAAGGGGTTGGTCTCAAATCAGCTATTCCTATCTCCGTGGCTCCTACCAAGACTATTTTGTTTTCTAAAGCTTCAACCGGGACTTTTCCCGATACGACATCCACGGCTGAATAGGTCTTAAAAGTGCCACCTGGGCCGTAAAAGTTAACGAGGAGCTGTCCAGATTCATCCGTAGGAATTTGCGTTTTGTTTATGTTAAGAGCCTCCACTCCGTAAGAGGCCATGGTAAGCCATAAATCTCCACCGAGAAAAAGTCGAATGCTTTCAAGGTTCAGCGACGGATAAATCTCACCATCATAACTCATGAGGAGTTGCGAGCGACGGAAGATGCCGTCTCCGTCGGGCAGCATATTGAAAAACCCAAATCCCAGGGCGCCCGCACCAATCTCAGGAAGGTTTAGATCTGCGGAACGGAATGTCTTTAGAACATTTGACGGGGGTTTATCAAGATATTTTATAAGCTTAATATTTGATCGTTTTACCTGCTTGAGCGACGCGGTAGTGGGTTCTTCAGTAGCGTCGTCACGGAAAAAATAACCTAAGATGATGTTTCGACTCTTTTCCACAGCTTTTCCAAGGGCAATATCCGCATCCTTGGACTCTTGTTCTGAGAAAAGGATATCGAACCCGACGACCTTTGGTTTATAGTCCGATAGCTTCTCTATAAACTCGGCAATAAGATAGCGAGACCATGGCCATCTTCCCAACTGGTTGATGCTTTTTTCGTCAATCGCAACTATCACTACTTTAGGATTGGGTTCTATATTTCCACGAGTCTTAAAACGGAAGTCGCTATACCGGAGGTCGACCTCATTGAGAAAAGATGGAGACCATGTATAGAGGGATAGACTGAGTAGCGCCGAGAAGAGGCCAATTGCAATGCCTACGAATAGAAAATTTTTATCACTTCTTTCCATCTTTATTTAAATGATCTAATCAAAGGTAACCCTTAGGAATCTGTAATTGTTAAATCTTCATCTTGACATTTATACCCAAGGCGGCTGAATAACTACTTGTAAATATCTTTTGTGAGAGACATGATCCTCAATCCCTTTTTTCACATGATGATATCTTCTTAAACTTGCCCTACACGAGTGGATCTGGAATACAGCTTCGCACCCTCAGTCACGAAAAAAACAGGAAATAAAAAGGGGTCTCTACGATAAGCAGTGTCTGTGAGACGACTAAAAAAATTTGTATTTTGTAATCCGAGCATTTAGTTAAATTATTATTTATTCTTTATTACCCGTAGAACTTAGATGCGCGTCGGTCCTTAATGTTTGTACTGATAAGGTCTGAGGATAATGTCTACGCTCATACATTTACGTATTCTAAAACATCCCGTCCTTATAAAATGTGAGGCCGGATGGTGGTCAATCATTTCAATTCGTTTTCACATTTAGTCAACCTGGCTACCAGGTTTTAGAACTCGAACGTTAAGTAATTGCTTTGCCCTCCATTCTTTCAATTGCTTATACGTTAAGAAATTCAACAGATAAGTATAACTTAATATTAATATTATGGGATTGATTATCTTTGAATTTAGTCAAAAATTTTGGAAATTGTAGCACTTATAGCAAATGTGATTATTGAGGTAGGTTATATTTTATTCCCAGCGCAAGCGATATAGCTGGAACTGAAGGTGATCAGACAGGATGATGATTTAACCCATTTGGATATGACTGGCCTCATGGATAAGATAGGCCTAGAGGTTAGAGCTACGATTTACAGCTTGCACTGTTTTAAGGCGAAAGCCAACCCTGGTTTACTTATCCGGCGCAGAGTTTATGGCCTCACTAGGATTAAGACCTTTATTATCCACTGCGAAGGGTTTGAAGAGGCACGGGGTGAAGATGGCCCTGCTCAACCCTCAATGACCGGGAGAAAACGATCTTACGACTTCTGGGTCTTGTGAAAATATTCCAGTTGTACATGACTACAACGGAGCGATTGAGTCTCTGAAGACAGGTGGAGCCTTGTTGGGTTTTTACGTTTTTTGGTATTGTATTCCCAGGAGTGTGATATCATCTGCAGGAGGGGCACCCGATGAAAAATTCTTCAAATCATTTAAGGTAGTTCTTAATCTATCCTCGATTGGAAGATGTTTTTGATTCCCTAATAATCTTATCAGGCGTTCGTCTGTGTAAAAGTTGCCATGGATATCCATTGCTTCTGTTACCCCGTCGGTATACAGAAATATGCTATCTCCAGGAGCTAGAGTTACCGCGCTGGTTGAATACTTTGCTGCTTGATTTACTCCCAATGCCATTCCTGACTTGTTGTTTAATGGTTTAGTTCCATGGTCTTGTGATAAGATGTAAGGATGGTTGTGGCCTCCATTGCTGTAAAACACCTCACCTGTACTAGTATTGAGGATTCCACAAAAAATAGTGACGAACATCGCAGTGTCATTATCGACACATAGTTCTTTGTTTACGTTAGTTAGAATCTCGTCGGGGAACATACCTTTTGTAGTTTTTGCTTTAATTAGTGTCTTGGTAACTGCCATAAAAAGTGATGCGGGGATACCCTTTCCCGAGACATCTCCAATACAGAAGTATAAGTTTTGTTGGTCTATGAAGAAAAAGTCGTAAAAATCTCCCCCCACTTCCTTTGCAGGCTCGATAGTGGCGAAAATTTCAAATTCATTCCTATCGGGAAATGGCGGAAATCTTTTGGGTAATATACTCATCTGTATATCCCGTGCTAGTTTTAAGGCTTCCTCGATGCGTTGTTTCTCGACGTATGCTTCAGTCAGTTTTGCTCTTTCTAGAGCCACAGCAGCATGGGACACTAATGCCTCCAAAAGAGACTCATCCCGTTTATCAAATACTCTTCCGCCTTTCTTATTGAGCACCTGAATAACACCAACCAAATTTCCATTGATACTGATGATCGGTATGCAAAGTATCGATCTTGTATGGTATCCGGTCTGTTTGTCGAATTCAGGATTGAATCTCGGGTCGTTATATGCATCTTTGATATTTATGCCATTTCGAGTCTTAGCTACTTCCCCGGCGATGCCGACCCCTACTGCAAAACGGATTTCCTTTATCTTTCCGAGCTTTTGAGCAATTTTGCTCCAGAGTTCACCTGTAGATTCATCATATAAGAAGAGACTACTCCGATCAGCATCAATTACCTCAGTAGTTTTGTCCATGATCACCTGTAAAAGGTCGTCTAAATGAGCTTCATTTGATATAGCCTTTGAAACATCGAGCAGTGCTTTTAGATCTCTTACTTGACGTTTGATTTCTTTTGATGATTTAGTATCAGGCATTTTTCTACAATTTCTTAAATTTATAGCTTAGGAGTTCCAGACCCAATATTTGAACTGTAGGATAGAATATGAGTATTATAAATGCCCTAATCTATTTAATCCAATTAAGACTTTTTTATAAGAGAAGTAGATTCTGATTGAGACGATTGGAACGATTTTAGCTGGTTTAGGCTTGTTTCGAGCTGGATTGGGGATGTTGAGTTCCAGTCTAGGCCAGATAACCAGCAGGAGCATTAGAAAACCATTTAAATGGGTCAATAATCGATTTCTTGCAATAACTTGGGGCATCCTCGCCGGGGTTAAATCTCAGAGTGCTACTGGAATAGCATTTATTGTTTCCGGTATGGTTTCAAGCAATATAATTGACGTTCGTAGTGGCCTGAGTATTGTTGGCTGGATGGGGTGAGTAGCTTATCGTCCTAATGAATCTCTTATGAGGAAGATAAAGGCATTTTTAACTGATCTATATAAGGTCAGCATGACACATGATGCTGCAAACATGCTTCTATTTATTCAAACTAGCATTGATATCCCAGAAGCCTTGAACTCGGACCTCTAATTCCTTTAATAAATTTATATTCTTTCAATTGCAATAGGCCCTTACTCCTCACCATTCAATTGTGTTAGAATACTCTTCGAATATTATTGCCTATAATTCCTAACTAAAAGAAAATGCTTCATGATGGAGATAAAGGACAAAATAGATACTGGGTTGACTTCTATTCCGGAAGAGAACACTGCGGCAACTTCGGACCAATCAAGTACAGGATACCGTTACTATACAAAAACCTCAACAAGACTGGAACCAATGACCGAGTGGAGGTTCGCTCAGATGTGGGAAGTGATTCGAACTATTTTGAATCAAAGGGTTGCGAGGGCTTTGGTTTGGGTGGTTATTGTTTTGTTACTTGGTGCAGCGGGTTTCTATATAATAGTTTTGATTTTCTCTCCCGACCCTTTTGCTCATGGGCTGTTGGATTCTTTATATTTGTCTGTTATAACCCTAACAACGGTGGGTTACGGAGACAACCTAAATTTGTTGTCTCTTCCACAACCGGGTCGAACTATTGGCCAGGCCTTTTCTATAACTTATCTCTTGGTTGCCTATGGAGTGGTTGTTTGGGCATCCTCAACAGTGGTTGCGTATCTTGTAGAGGGGTCACTCTCTGGAGTGTTATTAAGAAGGCGAATTCAAAAACGAATTAACATGTTAACTGACCATTATATATTATGTGGAATAGGAATTACAGGAATTGCCATTATTGAAGAATTCCAAAAGACCGCTCATCCGTTGGTTATCGTGGAATTGGATAAAGAGTTGATTTCGCAATTAAAGTCTGTTTTTCCTAAAGATGAATTACTGATTGTTGAAGGGGATGCAACTGAAGAAGGGGTTCTTCGTCAAGCGGGAATCTTACGTGCTAACGGAATAATATGTAATTTGTCAAACGATCGTGATAATCTTTTTTTGACCTTGACAGCCAGGTCTATGAACAGTTGGTTGCGCATTGTTTCTCATGGTGTTGAGCCAAGGAGCAAGGAAAAAATACTCAGGGCTGGAGCTGATAGTGTCATATATCCTGGCACAATAGGCGCGCTTAGAATGGCCTCAGAGATGCTTCGACCGACTGTAGTATCTTTCCTTGATAAGATGCTTAGAGACACGCGTCAGCAGCGGGTTTCAGAAGTCAAACTCGCTGATCGTTCCAAATACGCTGGTAAAACCTTAAGAGATTCTGGGATCTATAAAGACACCGGTATGCTTGTTTTGGCTATCATGTTGCCAAATCAAGATGAAGAAAAGTTTATTTATAACCCTTCGGCGGATTTTGTATTGGAGCCGGGCTCGGTCTTAGTGGTGATTGGCGATGTTGAGCAGGTGCGAATACTGGAGAAACATGCAAATCCTGAGGTGGGTTAAATTCAGGAAGCATGAATCTTTGATTCTTACATATCTCAGGAATTAATAATTGGAGAAGGATAATATGATTAATGTGATAGAATTTGATTTCTCTACCAAAAATGAATATGGAATAACCACAGAAGGAATTAAGCCTGAATGCGAGGAGGGTCATTACTATTGGATTAACCTTGATAGTGCAGGTGTGGGCGAATTCATAAATATTCTCAGACGGTTTTGCCCTGATACTCCGATTGACGATGAATTCCTAAAGAGTGATGCAAGAGAACTTCTAAATTTTTTCCCGAATACTCTTCATTTCAAAGTTTTTGAGACATATATTCTTAACGGAAAATTGGTCTCAGAGCCTATCCAGGTTATTCTAGGCAAATGTTTTATTGCAACTATTTATGATCAGCATTCGATGGTGGTGGAAAAGATGCTTGAGACTTATCACGATGATTTTGTCAACTTTAGTCAGTCTCCCGGTTTCCTCTTATTTGAAATTGCGGATTATATTTCAAATATATATCAGTCGACATATAGGGAGCTAGAAGAAGAGATTGATAAATTGCAATTAAAATTATTTGAAAATATCGACGATGAAATCTTTGTGCGAGTTGCTAACGCCACGCAGCAATTACTTGATTTTCGGTCAGCCCTAGTCTCTGCTCGTGAGATTATCACCATTTTATCTACTAGAAAATCTCCTTTTATTAGAGAAACAACTCAGCCATATCTCGAAAGCAAGAGTAATCTCCTCAATAGATTGAGCGACGACCTGTCTACTCAACGTGCTGTTATCTCTGACACCTTGAATCTTTACATGGGCTATGTCGGTTATAAAACGAATAGCTTAATAAATAGATTAACAATCATTAGTCTGATATTTTTGCCAATTACATTTATAGCCGGAGTTTACGGGATGAATTTTAACTACATGCCTGAGCTAAATTGGAAATACTCCTACTTCGTGTTATGGATAGTAGTGCTACTAATTGTTTCAAGTTTGCTACTCTTATTTAAGCTAAGGAAGTGGATTTGACTCTTACTAAATTTATTATTTGAAGAATTTGTGACGTGAATGCTATATGTATTTAGATTTTGATATTCATCCCGTCTTCTAGAATTTGCAGTGGTAAGTTTTTGGATAGTACCTTTAACTCTTTAATAATCTCTTCACGATGTATGGGTTTCATGTGTGTTACGTATATCTTTATGTCGGTTCTATGCATCTTAGAAACTTCTTTAGACAAAAGGTTGGGGGTTAGATGGCCGGTCAACTTTGCGGTTTTTTCTAGGCGATTTGGAAAACTACACTCTATAATTAATGCCTTCAGCCTTTTGTGGTCTCGAATGTTTTCCCAAAATAGCTCTGTCTTATAGGTGTCTGATGTAAAGGCAAAGGCAGAATTGCCACTATCAATCAGAAGACCCACGGTTGGCACTGTATGATTTACCGGAATTGCCATTATATTCAAAGAGTTTATTCTTATATTTTTCAGGGGTATAACGTTCGTTAATGAGATTTTTGACTGCTTGGTGTTTGGTATTTCATTGAAGTTGGGCCATATTCTCCCGTTGAAAATATGGGCAGATATATCATCTATCGTCTCTTTTATTCCATAAATGTTCAGGGGCTTCTTGCGAAAATCAAAAGCCGTTTGAGCCAGAAATGGAAGGTCTGCTATGTGATCAATGTGGGCGTGGGTTATAAAAACATGATCTATCATAGATCGGACTTTGTTACTCAAAACCTCCGAACACGTTCCGGCATCAATTAAAACATTTTTACCAATCAGGAGGGCAGTTGGATTGAGGCCTACATCTCTGCTACCGTTACAACCAAGGACCGAAATTTGCATCACTCGTCTCGTTTTCGTTCTATGTTAAAAAGGCAATTCATTTTACCTAATAAAATGAGTTATGGCTTTAGATATAAATTAATTCACTAACTTTAACATAAATTAAACTCACTTTTTATATCATACAAAAATCCAACATTCAAACGATTTATTTAGCAACATGTTCTCGTCATCAACCGTTGTTAAGTTAGCATTGTTGATGATTTAAAGGTGAGTAGGATTGTAGAATGTCTGTGATTTTCATTTGTGCTGTAGCTTAATTGAAGATAATGGTTAATAATTATTACAATTCCAGAAATAGGGGGAATCAATTTGAATTCATCAGGAAAATGGGAAAGCCTCGGTATTGAGTGTTCTAAAAACGGTCCGTATTTAATAAGAAACCTTAGACATCTTCAAAACTCAAAGGGTGAAGAGATATCAACAAATAAGGTTATCGCATTATGTAGGTGTGGGGGATCTGCAAATAAGCCCTATTGCGATGGTACCCATGCCAAAATAGGGTTTTGTGGCGAAAAGCTTGCAGACGGTAGTTTGAATAAAAGGGATAATTACATAGGGAAAAACATCACCATACACGATAACAGGGGAACTTGCTCACATTCAGGATTTTGCACAGATAGGTTGCCATCTGTTTTCAAATTAAAGACAGAACCATGGATTGATCCTGATGGTGCAGAAGTAGAGGAGATAGTCAATACTATACGGAAATGTCCCTCTGGTGCACTTAGATATTCTATTGATGGCGTTGAATATAGAGACCAAGATCGTGGGCCGATGATTAGGGTTTCAAAGGATGGTCCCTATTATGTTACCGGCGGAATTGAGTTAAAAGATGAGTCGGTGGGTGCAGGGGCTTCAGAAGAGCATTATACGCTTTGTAGATGTGGTGGGTCAAAAAATAAACCTTTTTGCGATGGTACCCATTGGTATTTAAAGTTCAGGGACGAGAACAACTAATTTAATAACTGACTTATTACGCTGACTATCTAATAATGCCTCAGATATATTATCTGCCAGATGAGATGAAAGTTGATATAGAACCCGAGAAGAGCATTTTAGATGCTTCATTGGATGCTGGTATTCCTCACACAAATGTGTGCGGCGGAAACGCACGTTGTTCAACTTGTCGTGTAATGATCCTAGATGGGCTAGAGTACTGTACTCCTAGGACCGAGAATGAACTGATTCTCGCGGAGCATTTGAATTTCTGTCCATCGATTCGCCTCGCCTGTCAGACAAAGATAACTGGGGACGTGAATCTAAGAAGACTGGTATTGGATGATGCAGATGTGGAATTGACGTCACAGCTTAAGAGGAATCTACATACATCGTCGGTCGGAGAGGAGAAAGAGGTCGCCATCCTGTTTGCCGATATAAGAGGTTTTACGAATTTTGCAGAGGCCCTCGTTCCTTATGACGTAGTGCATGTCTTGAATCGTTACTTTTTACGCATGGACCAGGCGATCATGAGAAATGGAGGCTATATTGACAATTATATGGGGGATGGACTCCTTGCCTTGTTCGGAGTTGAGAATAATGATAACGCTTCACTACACGCTGTGAAAGCCGGTCTGGAAATGCTGGAAGAAATGGAAAGACTTAGGCCTTATTTACAAACCATATATGACCGATGCTGGGAGATCGGTATCGGTATTCATTACGGGGAGGCAGTTATCGGAACAATTGGTGGATCAATACGGAGAACCACCATAATTGGTGATTCGGTGAATTTTGCAAGCCGCATCGAATCAGCGAACAAGGAGTTGAAGACAAATTTATTAGTCTCTGAAAGGGTTTATGAAATGGTTAAGGCTAAGGTTTTGGTTAATCAGCGCGTGAAATTAAAAATTAAGGGGAAGACCGGAGAATACGCATTATATCAAATAATAGGGTTGGATGTTAATCGTTCAGATGAATAACCCCATGAAGATTCTCAACCTTCATGCGATGAATTAACCCACCAAATAATTTCTTACCACAGATTGTGACTTTGAACTGGCAAATACCCTGCAGCTTGCGCAGGGAGTTTCATTGAATCAAAAAGTTGTTGATTTGGTACATTATCCAAGCTATAACATTTATAAGTCTTCAGTTATGGTGGGGTTTTGACTAAAGTATTAATTTTCCGGTGATTATTACTTTTCACAAAAACCGGGGGATTATTTGTAGATTTGAGTTTACCGTATGAATAAACTGAATGATAGAAGTCAAGAACTTTTTAGAATCTCTCACGGAAACAGAAAAAACCCTCCTAGGGTACGATTACAATCGAAAGATAGGAAATACAATTGCGATAAGTGCGACGATCAGAAACTTTCGTTTGATAGCGTAGGAGATCTTGCATTCTGGTTGGATTCAGGCGCACAATTTTACCACGTCAACGAGGCAGCTTGTGTATTCCCTGGACCTTCAAAGTCAGGATTCCGTGAAATGAGGAAGCATAATATAGGTCCAAACTATCCAAAAGAAGGCTCGAGTTTTCTCTGGTGCAATCTAGAGCGTCGTAAAACACCAAAGGGTGAAAGCGATGGAATAGAGCTAGGGGTTAATAAGCGAACACGAAATTTATTTGAGAAGAATAGAGAACTGAAAAAGGAGATTGCAAAGCGTAAAGTAGCTGAAGAACGGATCAGGGCTATATTAAGCGAGAAGGATTTACTTCTAAAGGAGGTTCAACACCGTTTAAAGAACAACCTTCAGTTTATTACCACTCTACTAGATCTTCATAGCGATTACACCAACGATAATAAGATGCAAAATGTTCTTGTCGACATTCAAAACCGCATAAAATCTATGGCTCTAATACACGAACAAATATATCAATCAAAGAGCGTAGCAAAAATTGACTTTAAAGGATACCTTAAAAATCTCGTTAACTATATATTTGACTCATACGGAATAAGTAAAAGAGCGATCAAGCCTAAGATAACGGGGAGCGATTTTTCTCTATGTGTAAATAGCGTAATAAGCTGTGGTCTGATAGCTAATGAACTCATTTCTAATGCTTTGAAGCATGGCTTTCCAGATGGAAGGCAAGGTGTAATCTTCATTAATATGTGTTCCAAGAATAACAATTTTAGATTGATTATTGGTGACAATGGAATTGGATTCCCTAAGAATTTTAGTTTCCAAAAAATAACGACCTTGGGCTTACAATTGGTTATCTCATTAACCCAGCAGCTTAATGGAGGTATTAAACTAAACAGGAGAGGACGGACTGAATTTAAAATTGTGTTTCCTGCAAAATGAAAAAGGTAGTAGGAAGGTAATCGATTATAGGCTAAAATTAATTTGAGCTTAATTTGGACTAGTCCTTTTTATTTTCCCGATGTTTTAATGGTCTTGTAAACCAAAAGCGAAAACGGATATTTCCGATAGACTCAAAAGAAATTTAAAAAAACAGCGAAAGCCTCAGGCTTATCAATGACCTTCATCGGTACTAAGCGGGTTTTTTTGAATTGAATGGTATGATGACTCGTAAGGTGATAGACTCTGGTTACAAATCAACAAAGGAGATCATAAAATGTTCAAGTTCAAGATCATTAAAATAACTCTGGCTGTAGCCGTAACTCTGTCTTTCGCTAGTGCAAAAAGTGAAGAATTACCTACATTCAACCTTTCAAAAAATAGGCTTTCACCCGATGAAAGAACTACAAACGAAACAATGTTGGCCAAATTAGGCTTAGAACTTACGGATTTAAATTATGAATACATGTCATATCTGGAGAAGGTTGAAGAGGGTAAGAAGGGGTTTACATCTCGGAATAAACAGTTACGAGTGACAGATGATACAGTTGTGATTGATGCTGTTGCTTCTGGTGATGTAGGGGTTTTGAAATCTGAGCTTGAACAATTGGGTATGCAGAATGTCGGAGTTTTTGGGCGCGTAGTATCTGGACGGTTGCCTCTTATTGCAATTAATGATATGGCTGAACTTGACGGCTTAAAATTTGCACGCCCATCCCTTTTTACAACCCATGCGGGTACGTGCACAAGTCAGGGTGATGAGGCGATACGCTCAGATGTCGTACGCTCGACGCTAGGTATAGACGGCGGTGGAATAGCAGTTGGTACCTTATCAGATAGCTTTAATTGTCTTGGAGGTGCGGGCCAAGGAGTAGCGGACGGAGATCTGCCTGCAGGTATCGTGGTTCTGCAAGAGGGCGATTGCGAATTTGATACCGATGAGGGACGCGCTTTGATGGAGATAATATTTGATGTCGCTCCAGGGGCTAGTCAGGTTTTTCGCACCGCTGACTTCGGGCAGGCTAACTTTGCTCAAGGAATCATGGACCTGGGCGCATTCGGAGCAGATGTGATAGTTGACGATATCATATATTTTGCCGAACCTATGTTTCAGGATGGCATCATAGCGCAGGCCGTGGATTCAGTGGTTGAATCAGGTGTTTCATATTTCTCTTCTGCCGGTAATGAGGGACGAGATTCCTATGAAAGTCAATTCATTCCAAGCGGGTTTTTGGTCGTTATAAATGACAGAGTATGTGAGGCCCACGATTTTGATCCCGGCCCAGCCACTGATATCTTCCAGGGGATTACTATTCCCGAGGATACGGGGCTTGTTATGTCCTTCCAGTGGGATTCACCCTTCTTCTCGGTTAGTGGCCCCCCCGGGTCATCAAATGATCTTGACATCTTACTCTTAGATTCTTCAGAGACAGTAGCTCTTGCGGGTGGTGTAGATAATAACATTGGAGGCGATCCTGTGGAGGTGTTTGGTTTCTCAAATCCACCGGATTCCGGCGAGTCGAATTTTAATCTTCTTATAGCCAGATGCATAGGACCAAATCCAGGCCGCATCAAGAATGTATTTTTCAATTTCTTGGGTGATATTAATCAGTATGAAACGAATAGTTCTACGATTTACGGTCATGCAAATTCCAGTGGCGGTGAAGCGGTCGGGGCTGCCTTCTATGCCGAGACGCCAGAATTCGGCGTAAGTCCGGCCCTTTTGGAATTCTTTTCTTCAGCCGGCGGAACACCTATCCTTTTTGATACTAACGGTAACAAACTGCAAACGCCGGTAGCTAGGATGAATCCCGATGTTGTCGGTCCCGACGGTGTGAATACCTCATTTATTGGAGTAGATTTGCCTGGAAACCCATGCCCAAGCTTTTTCGGCTCGTCTGCGTCGGCCCCACATGCCGCAGGTGTAGCTGCTTTAATGTTAGACGTTCAACCGTCCTTGCCTCCGGGTGAATTATATGGCCTCATGGAGCTTACCGCCCTCGAAATGGGTCCGAGAAATGCCAGGACCATTGCGGATGATTCTACGGCAAGTCAAAATTTTAATTTTGACAGTGGCTTTGGTTTCATTCAGGCAGACCTTGCCGTGCAGCAATTGATCGTAGAAATAGATGTCACTCCAACGGAGATAGACTTTGGCATCGTGAATGAGGGAGCTTCAGTTGACAGGGAGATTACTATATCTAATGTTTCATTAGGATCTCAGCCCCTGACTGTTAATAACATAGGAATCATAGGTGCCGATGCGAGTAAATTTAAACAGGGCGCTACTACTCCTTTTACATTGGGACCTGGAGAATCCAAAGTAGTAACCGTGAAGTTTAGGCCACGAAGTGCACGGGAGTTCGTTGCCAATCTACTAGTTGAGAGTAATGATCCTGATGAAGGTACGGTAGTGGTTGTTTTGAGTGGACGGGGTAAAAGTTCCGGAGGCGGCTGTTCTATTGGTGCTTCATCGAATCGTGAGATAGGAATTGCAAATATGGTAATTATGTTTTTGCCTGTGATTTTACCCTTAATTTCGTTTATTATTAGGAGGAAAAATAAAAGATGGCCCCTTTCATGTGTCCGGGGATAGGCTTTTTTTATTCGATTATTAAGGCTTTTGGCTAACGACTCCAACTAGTCACGCTTCGAGTGTGCTAAGCGCAGGCGCTTTGACCCGGCACGTACTAACCCTTCGACCCTGCTCAGGGCGAAGTGCTTCAGTGTGATCGGGCCTTTTCTAGACGCGGATTTATATAAGACTTTGGAGGGAGTTGATCTTGAGTTCTCTCGGAAAGGTGACAAATCCCCTCTTTTCGCGGTGTAAAAGCGTACATAATGGATCTTTATTGACCTATTTTTTGCTCTAATTCCCTTATTCTGGTTTCCAAGTCTCTGAATCTTCTTTCATACTCTTCTTTGGTTATCATTCTTTCAACTAGGGTATCTAACTTTTCAATTAATTGTTTTAGCGCGTCTGCAATCATTTCAATTTTCAAACTAAGATCTTCATAAACAAACTTAATATCCCGCCTGAGTTCGGCTTGACCTTCGTCGAGTTTGGCATATCCCTCTTTGAGTTCTGCTTGTCCTTCCTCTAACCTGGTGAAGCTTTCTAATACTGCTTTTTGAAATTCCTTGGTATCCATTTTGGAGCCCATCGATTTTTCTTGCTTAAAGTATAACCCCAAATATAAGGGATGATAAATTCTGAAAGATTGCTTCGGGAAAAACCCCTCGTAAGGAAAGGAAAAGAAAGATTTCTCACATTTGTTCGAAATTGTAGCTGTCAAGTAATTCGAGGACAGTTTTTTAGGTTTTAAATGGGCATTCAAAAAATTGCCAAAATCAATTCCGGAAGCGTTAAGAAAAGTGACAATCATTCCTGTCATCTCGAAGGAACAAAGTGACTGAGAGAACTAATTAATTATAGCAATAGATATCTCGCATTCGCTCGATACGCAAGCGTTTTTTGTCAGCCCTGTCCTGAGCTGGGTCGAAGGATTGTTTCTTTGTATCAAGACAAAGAAAATAAAATATTGAACGATGGATCCCCGATTAAGCTTGTCCCCGAGTGATTCTGGCGGGGAACATTCGAGGATGACCGATCAGTAAATTTCAAGAAAATTTATTATTTTCTTGGATTCTGTCCTTGAATTACGAGACATTTACGATCGCGAGCACTTCGACCGGCCTGTACTGAGTAAAATCGAAGTGCTCAGTGCAGGCTCTAGCGAAGCAAACTCACACTCAATCACTTTTTCATCCCATATTGACTCTCCATCTGAAACCTATATAATCCAAGAAAAAGTTTTTTCTAAATAAGTAAAAAAGTTCACACTCATAGTTAGAGAATTAATAAATTGCTAAAAAATTTACTACCCTCACTCTTGTTTATCTTGTCAATAACAGCCTGTGGCGGCGAGAAGGAAATCCCTGCGCCTCAAATTGGTGGCATAAGAACAACGATAAGCAGGAT
>DASWID010000003.1 GCA_036397855.1 Thermodesulfobacteriota bacterium
TCTTTTGTATAAAAAAACGACCTGGGAAGGGGTAGGCGTATGAAATGTCCTAATTGCAATTATGAAAATCGGGAAAAAGCAAAGTACTGTAATCAATGCGGATCCAAATTAGATTTAGTATGTCCCGAATGTGGCAACAAATTTGATTTAAAAGACAAATTCTGTGATGACTGTGGGTATAAGTTAGACCGGGATGTAAAAGAAAAAGAACCCACACAACTTCAACTAGATAAACCCCAAAATTACATACCTCAAAACCTCGCTGAGAAAATTCTGGCTACTAGAGGCAGCGTTGAAGGGGAAAGGAAGTTTGTCACTGTCCTTTTTGCTGACGTAAAAAGCTTTACTTCGATAGGCGAATCGCTTGACCCCGAAGAACTCCGTTCTATTATCGAAAAATCATACCATATCTCGCTTAAAGAAATTCATCGATTTGAAGGCACTGTGAATCAGTTTCTAGGAGATGGGTTCATGGCCCTCTTTGGTGCTCCTATCGCCCATGAAGACCACGCCATTCGAGCTATTTACTCTGCAGTGGCTATACAAAGGTCCATGGCTGACTATAGCGAGGAGTTGAAAAAGAAAAACAATATAGATTTTAAGATGAGAATCGGAATAAACACCGGAACTGTTGTAGTGGGAAATATTGGAGATGACCTTAAGATGGACTACACCGCTTTAGGTAACACAGTGAACCTGGCATCAAGAATGGAACAGATTGCTCAGCCCGGAAATATAATGGTTGCTGAAGATACCTATAAATTAGTCAAAGACCAATTCACGTTTAACCCACTAGGTGCTCTAGACATAAAAGGTAAGAAGAAACCCGTACCAGCTTATGAGGTTATAGCACAAAAGGAAGAAGAGAAAACAAGGCTTGAGATTTCAAAGGAGCACGGATTTACAAAATTTATAGGTAGAGAAAGGGAAATAGAAGTTCTAAGAGATTCCTTTGCCAGGTCCAAGGAAGGGCTAGGACAGGTTGTAACCATATTGGGTGATGCAGGGATAGGTAAATCTCGACTTCTTTATGAATTTAATAAACTCCGGGAAGATGAGAACCTCCGTTACTTAGAGGGTAGATGTATTTCCTACGGAAAATCAATTTCTTACCTGCCAGTGATAGATATTATAAAAAAGAGGTTTCGAGTAGATAAGCTAGACACTGAGATAACAATAAGAAAGAAGATAGAGAAAGGAATTAGCGAAATAGACTCAAACTTAGAGGGTGGTATTCCTTTCCTCTACGACATACTTTCAATTGAGACAGATGCCCCTCTCCTGAAGAGCTTAGATTTAAGGGATAAAAGGAAAAGGACACTTGAGACCTTAAAGAATATAATTTTAGCCGATAGCAACTTGAGACCGCTTGTTGTAGCTGTTGAAAATCTTCACTGGATAGACGGTGCGTCTGAGGAGTTTTTAACCTTTCTTATAGATAACATACCAAGCTCTAAAATAATGCTAATTCTTACAAGCCGCCCCGGTTACAGGGCTAAGTGGAGTGAGAAGTCCTATCACATTCAGCTTGCCCCAAGCCGTCTGTCCGACAAGGAAGTAGAGGAGATGATAAAATCAATCTTAGATAGTGAAAAATTAACTGGGGAGCTAATCAAATTAGTTACAGACAAAGCCGATGGAATTCCTTTTTACGTAGAAGAGATTATTAAATCCTTCACTGAGGCGGGAATAATAGTTAGAGGAGAGGATGGCTATAGTCTTAGCAAGGAAACAGCCGAGGTGGATGTACCTGATACTATACAGGACATTATAATGGCAAGGATTGACAGGTTGGAGGAGAATCTTAAAAGGGTACTTCAATATGGCTCTGTTATTGGTAGGGAATTTAGCTATAAACTGCTAAAAGAGACAATGGAGATAGGAGAAGAGCTTCAAGATTATCTTGCTCAGTTGAAAGGCTTAGAACTAGTATACGAAAAGAGTCTCTTTCCAGACTTAGAATACCGATTCAAACACAGCCTTACACAGGAAGTAGCTTATAACAGCGTCCTTATTAAAAGAAGAAAAGAATTACATGGGAAGATAGGAGAGATAATAGAGGACTTATATGGCGATAAGCTGGAAGAGAATTATGAACTATTGGCATATCACTATGGAAGGAGCACCAGTGATGAAAAGGCTGTTGATTATTTAACCTTATCTGGGGATAAGTCGGCAAAGATTTATTCTACTGAGGATGCGATAGGCTACTATGAAGAAGGTCTGAAGAGACTGGATAACATGCCTGATACCAGGGCAAATAAAGAAAAGGCGGTAGATATATTCATAAAGCAGGCAAGAGTCATGCGTCTTATAGGTAAATTTAAGGAACACATAAAAACCTTAGAGAAAAACCTACCAATAGTAGAAGAACTTGGAGACAAAAACAGATTAGCAGAATACTACTTTAAAATGGGATTTTATTACTCAGTAATGGGAAGTACTGATGATGCAATTCAGTACTGTACGAAATCTCTTGAACTGGCTGAGTTAACAAAAAATGAAAGAATCATAGGATTAGCATCCGTTCCGCAAGGATACAACTATTGGTACAAGGGTGAATCTAAGAAGGCGATTCCCATCGTGAAAAAAGGTATAAAAATTCTGGAGAGGCTGGGAGATCATTATTGGCTTGGTATGTCTTTCCAAGCCATAGGGGCGTGTTATTGGCATACGGGTGACTGGGACAAAAACATAAACTACATGCAAAAGCTTCTGAAAAAAAGTGAAGAAGTCTCTGATATTAACTTATTGTCTCTAGCATATTGGTCTATAGGCAGAACCCATTTGGATAAAGGGGAATGGGATGTAGGGATTGATTATTGTAAAAAATGTTTGGATGTATCTCCTGCTCCTCTATTCTCTTTATTTGGCACAGGTTATCTTGGATACGGTTATTACAAAAAAGGCGAGTTAGAGAAGGCAATAGAGTATTTGGAAAAGGCTTCACAGCAAGCTTATGAATTTGGTCTGAAACATCACCAAACTGAATTTAGCGCCTACCTAGCAGAAGCTTATTTATCTACTAATAATAAAGATAAAGCTCTCGAAATCTTGAATAATATTCTAGGAACTATCAGAGATAGTGGTTATAGATATTGGGAAGGGGTACACCACAGAATCTTAGGAGAGCTATGCGATAAAACCGAATTTAAGAATGCTAAAAATTATATCGAAGATAGTATTAGAATCCTGAAGAAAGTAGGGGCAAAAAATGAGCTTGCCAAGAGTTACCTTAGCCTTGGAAGGTTATACAAAGAAAAAGGTGAAAAAGATAAGGCAAAGAAGTACGTTACTCAGGCCCTCCACGTATTCGAAAAGCTAGGCACACTTCACGAGCCCGAAAAGGCACGGCAGGTATTGAAGGATTTAGCTTAAAATCAAACTCCTCCTGTAGAAAAGGGGATTCATTGTGCCAACTTTTTATGACAACACAACGGAATATCTTGCGTCGACATGGTTAGAAGCGTGGTTTTTCCTCAAAATTGCAACTCCGCTTGACAGACACATTCTCAAGTGGAGTCGCGGCCGTATTTCGACCGGTGTTGGAACGCGATTTAACCACTTATTTGTGCTTCTTACCTCCAAAGTAGCAAAAACTGGCTTAAATCGCACTGTCCCACTGCTGCCGACATTTGACGGTGACGATATCATATTGATAGCCTCACGAGGCGGCTACCCAGACAACCCCGCTTGGTATCGCAATTTAAAGAAGAATCCTGAAGCAACTGTGGAATACCAGGGGATTCAGATAAAATGTATCGCTCGCGAAGCAGAGGGTGAAGAACGTGAAAGACTGTGGGAACTTTCAGCAGAGAATTATTCAGGATTCCAAAAGTATCAATTGTGTACTTTGCGCAAGATACCGGTGATGGTACTGGAGCGGGTCAATCCAGTAGAAAAATTGACAACATAGGAGATAGTTTAAAAGCGTTGCTTATTTGGAATCTAACCAAAACCTAATTGGACTGCTCAGATAAACATACGTATAGAGGGGATCCGCCCATTTTATGAGACAAGGATTCGCCATTAATCCATCTTTAACTGGAAGTGAAAAATAGTACTTTTTATATTAGTATATTGAAGGGCCCTTACAAATGGGATTGTAGAAACAAAGACTAATGAAAAAAATCATTCAACGCTAATAAAAATCTTTAAAGGAGGTTCTAAAATGAGAAGAAAAACATATTACGGTGTTATCCTACTGCTCGTTTTTATGTTTGTGCTTTCTTCAACAGGATATTCATCGTTGCAAGAGACTCAATCCGAGGAGGCAAAACAAACTCAGTCTTTAGTCGATGAAGCAGCCGCTTTACTGGAAAGCAAAGGGACGGAAGCTTTTACAGAATTTAGAAAGAAGGATAGTCAGTGGCTGAAAGGTGATACCTATATCTTCGCATTCGATGTGAATGGTATAGAAATTTTCCATCCCATTAAACCGGATCTCGAGGGGAAAAACATTATTGATTTCAAGGATGTTAATGGAAAAGCTTTCGTTCAGGAAATGATTGAAATAGCTAATACCAAAGGCTCAGGATGGGTAGAATATGTGTACCCTAAACCTGGAGAAGGTGCACCTTCCAAGAAAATGACCTATATCAAGAAGGTGAAAGCTGGAGATGAAACGCTCATCATAGGTTCCGGCTATTATACGGACTGATCGTTTGAGAGAGCAACCTTCCATGGTTGATGGCTTGAACATGATCCAAGAACAGTTAAAAATCAGTTTGATACGCTGAAAAACGGAAGACATATTGTCGAGGTTTAAGAGGAACCATGCTTTTGGCGCCTTGACCTAAAAAATATATCGAAGATGCCATTAAAATCCTGAAAAAAGTAGGGGCAAAAACCGAGCTTGCTAAGAGTTATTTTAGTTTGCAAAGGCTATACAAGGAAAAAGGAGAAAAATATAAGGCAAAGAAATATGTTACTAATGCTCTAAACCTCTTCGAAAAGCTGGGCACACTACACGAGCCAGAGAAGGCAAGGAAGGTATTAAGAGATTTAGGGTAATAGGCCACATTATTAATCCTAAACATCGTGCATTTAATCGAATGATGATATTCGTTCATAATAACAAGAAAGGAAGCCTTGGCTAACTTAAAAAATTAATGACTGAATTTATACACTCATAAACTTATGGGAAATATTCTTACTTTGACTGTGAATCAATTACAATATGGTTATTATTCAGCAAAGCTTGTCATACCGACGGGTTACCCACTGAAAGGGTGCGGGCATAAGTTTAAGCGGGAATCAATTAAAGAACACATATGGATACCCGATAAAAGCATTCGAGTATGACAATTGTATGGATGCACGATAAATCTTGTACCCGTATGATTTAAGCGGGGAGCATTCGGGCATGACAGAGTGGAATATAGGCGTAACGTGAGTTGATGAATTAAAGAATCTGTGTTGGAGTCCCCAATTTTTTGAAATGAGCTAGGAGGTGCATTGTGAGTTACGAGGCGATCGAAAACAAGGTTGCCCTTATTACCGGCGGGACAGAAGGAATTGGTTTTGGTATTGCAAATTCTTTTCTTGAGGCAGGCGCTAAGGTAGCAATAACGGGACTAAGTAACCTTCAAACGGCTAAAGAAAAGCTCGGAGGTAAAATTCTAACAATAAATGCTGACATCACCAATATAGAGCTTTGTAAGGCTACTCTCGATGAAGTTCTCGGGGAGTTCGGGAAATTGGATATTCTTGTAAATAACGCAGGAACCAATATCTACAAACCAACATCACAAACAACAATTCAAGAATTCGACTTGATATTTAACACCAACGTTAGAGGTCTCTTTGCACTAACCCAAACCGCGATTCCAGAACTTAACAAGACTCATGGGAATATAATCAACATCGGCTCAGTCTTTGGTTTTAGGGGTATGCCTATCTACAGCGTTTATTCTGCTTCCAAAGCCGCAGTAATCATGCTAACACAGTTGTGGGCTAAAGAACTAGCCCCCGATGTGAGAGTGAATACAATAAGTCCCGGTGGTATAGATACCGCCATCTTCAAAAAGATGTACGGTGAAGAAAAACATCAGCAGGTACTTGAATTCGTGAGTGGTCGTCATCTTATGAAAAGAATGGGACAACCTGAAGAAATTGCACGGATGGCACTTTACCTCGCCACTGAAAACTGGGTAACAGGAAGTAATTTCGTTGTTGATGGCGGGCTATTTCACTTGATCTGAGCTTCATCACCAAAAAAAGTAATACCATTCCCAGTTATTGAGTGTTCATATTGGTATCGGTAGGAGCACCATCTTGGTGCGACTAGATCGCGGCTAGAAGCCGCTCCTACGGTATGTTTTTTCATTTCCATTACGATTACTTTTCTATTGGAAATGGTATAACCAGGTCTGACACTAGGCTTCACGTTTTCAGGAATATAAAGGAGAGAATGACAACGTAGGGGGACTTTGGAGAAGATGAGACCGAAACAATAGCTCCATTCAAGTGCCGAAGCGAAAAGTTAAAACGAATACGAAAGTGAAACCTTGAATAAGTAGGGAGTAAGTGTAAATAGCATATATATGATAGAATATGTTTAAACCAGGCCTTGGGGGTTGGGTGAATGCGCTGCTCAAGTTGTGACTTTGAAAATCCGATAGAGATTAAGTTCTGTGGCAAGTGTAGTGCTCCACTTAAGAATGTCTGTTCGAACTGTGGTTTTGAGAACCCACCACGGTTCAAATTCTGTGGAGAATGTGCCACGCCCCTCATAGATCAGGCTCCACCATCCAAATCCACCGATATAGATAGACAGCCGTATACGCAAGAGGACAAGGGCGCTCAGGTCATACCGGTAATGTCTGAACGTAAAGCGCCAGAAGCAGAACGCCGCCAGTTAACGGTGATGTTTTGTGATTTGGTAGGCTCTACTTCTCTATCTGAACAACTGGACCCTGAAGATTTTCGGGATATTATTTGCTCCTATCAGGAATCCTGTGCAGAAGTAATTGATCAATATAATGGATATATTGCTCAATATCTGGGTGACGGATTACTTGTTTATTTCGGCTATCCATTAGCCCACGAAGACGATGCACATAGGGCTGTGAGAGCTGGATTGGGGATTGTAGGGGCAATGGACTTCGATAATAGTGCCCGACCCACTACCAGCACTATGCATGAATTGCCCTTACAAAATAGTCGTTTACAGCAACCCATACAAGTACGGGTGGGTATACACACAGGTCTTGTAGTAATTGGCGAGATGGGTGGAGGTAAAAGGCGCGACCCCATGGCTATAGTGGGGGAGACCCCGAATATCGCCGCACGGTTGCAAGCATTAGCTGAACAGAATACGGTTGTTATGAGCGCAGCCACATATAGACTGGTAGAGGGATTATTTGATTTCAAGAATTTAGGGACGCGCCTGTTGAAGGGGATTTCTACACCTATAGATGTTTACCAGGTGCTTCATGAAAGTCACGTACGTAGCCGCTTCGAGTTGGCTGTTAGTAAGGGTCTAACCCCACTAATAGGAAGGGAGCAGGAGGTGGAACTTTTGCTGGAGCGCTGGGAACGTGTCAAGGAAGGCGAAGGACAAGTAGTTTTACTCAGTGGGGAAGCTGGCATAGGCAAATCACGACTTGTAGAGGTGTTAAAAGAACGAGCGACGGAAGAGCCACATGCAAGGATAGAAAGTCGCTGTTCGGCCTATTACCAGAATAGTTCCCTATACCCTGTTATTGATCATATTGAGCGTCTGTTAAATTTTAGTAGGGAAGACACCCTCGAGAAAAAGCTGGACAAGCTAGAAAGGGTTCTAGACCATTATGACTTTTCACTCGAGGAAATGGTACCCCTTTTTGCCCCCTTACTTTCGATCCCACTTTTCGACCGCTATCCGCACCTTAACCTAAGTCCTCAAATACAGAAGCAGAAATCCATGGAAGCCTTGTTGGCATGGCTTCTTAAGGTATCCGAGATGCATCCAGTGCTACGTATAGTAGAAGACCTGCACTGGGTGGATCCCTCAACTTTGGAGTACTTGAGTCTTCTTGTAGAGCATGTCCCTAGGGCCAGAATTTTTGTTCTGCTTACTTTTCGCCCTGATTTTAGCCCGTCTTGGCCAATGCGCTCGCACCTGACCCAGATCACACTCAACCGCTTAGCCAGAAAACAGGTGGAGATAATGGTAGAGAAGGTAGCGGGGGGCAAGTCTTTTCCCACTGATGTAGTTCAGCAGATTGTAGCCAAGACCGATGGAGTACCTCTCTTTGTGGAAGAATTAACAAAGATGGTGATTGAGTCAGGGCTTCTAAGAGAGGAAGATGGGCGCTATGAGCTTACAGCTCCACTCCCCACACTGGCTATCCCTTCCACGCTGCAAGACTCACTCATGGCAAGGCTTGATCGTTTGGCTACTGTCAAAGAGGTGGCACAATTTGCGGCTACTCTTGGAAGGGAGTTTACATACGAGTTGCTTCATACTGCGTTGCCTATGGATGAAGCTACTTTGCAGAGAGAGTTGGCCAAGCTAGTGGAAGCTGAACTTCTATACCAGAGGGGTATTCCACCTAATGCCAGGTACTTCTTCAAACATGTCCTTATTCAGGAGTCAGCCTATCAATCTTTGCTAAAAAGCAAAAGGCGTGAGTACCATCAGAAAATTGCCGAAGTCCTGGAGTATAGGTTTCCAGAAACAATCGAGACTCAACCAGAACTTCTCGCCCATCATTATACAGAGGGTGGACTTATGGAAAAAGCAATACCACTTTGGCATAACGCAGGACAAAGGGCCATTGAGCGCTCTGCAAATGTTGAAGCGATCAGTCACTTAACCAAGGGTCTGGAGACGCTAAATACTCTTCCTGAAACTAGTGAACGGTCTCAGCAAGAGCTCACTCTTCAAATAACACTTAGTGTGCCCCTGACAGTTACCAAGGGATATGCAGCTCCGGAAGTAGGAAGAGTCTTCACTCGAGCCAGGGAGTTATGTCATCAAGCCGGAGAGACTACTGAACACATTCCTGTTTTACGGGGGCTGGCACAGTTCTATAGGGTTAAGGGAGAATTACAAACAGCACGCGAACTTGCGGATGAGCTTCTCACGTTAGCTAAGAGTTTTCAAAACCCATCTTATCTCTTGGAGGCCCATCTGGCACTTGGCGAAATATTATTCTGGATTGGAGATCTCTCCATGGCTCTGGATCATGTTAAGCAAGGTTTTACCCTTTACAGTCCCCAAGAGCACCGGTCTCATGCCTTCGTCTATGTACAGGATCCTGGAATGGCCTGCTGCGGATATGCTGCCTGGACCATGTCGTTAATGGGCTATTCAGACCAGGCCATAAGGAAGAGCCACGAAGCAATGACCCTTGCTAAAGAACAGTCTCATCCTTACAGTATAGCTATTGCACATGTTTTTTCTTCTTGTCTTCATCAGTTTCGACGCGAAAGCAACTTGACCAAAGAGCATGCAGACAAGTTAATCGAGATCTCTACTGAGCAGGGGTTTCCCCAGTGGTTGGCGTTGGGAAATATCATGCGTGGATGGGCGCTAATCGATCAGGGAGTGGAGAGTGAGGGAATTGAGGATATAGTGAGTGGCATAACAGCCCGACGAGCTAGGGGATCGGAAGTGGCATTGACATATTTCCTCGCCTTACTGGCTGAATCCTATGGTAAACTAGGACGGGCGGAAGAGGGGATCACCGTTCTTGCTGAAGCCATGGATACAGCACATAAAAATGGAGAACGTTTCTATCAGGCGGAGCTTAATCGGCTCAAAGGAGAACAATTGCTTGCCTTCTCTCCCGGTAATCAAGCTGAGGCCGAATCAAGTTTTCGTAAGGCCATCGACATCGCCAGTCACCAGAGCGCAAAGTCTTTGGAACTGCGAGCAGTGATAAGCCTGAGTCGTCTGTGGCAGAAACAGGGGAAGAAAGAAAGAGCTCATAAGATGCTTTCTGAGATTTACGGATGGTTCACCGAGGGATTCGACACAAGAGACTTAAAAGAGGCAAAGGCGCTGCTTGATGAGTTATCAGAAGAGTAAAGAGGGTAGGAATGTATTTACTATCTCGTTGAAATAGTATAAAAGTTGATAATCATGATTTTTATGATAGTATTACCTTTACTATAAGGTAATGTAAATTATATGAGGTATTACTATGAAATCGTCCGAAGAATTTGTTAGGACAGTGACTCAGAAGGGCCAAGTGACCATCCCGGCTGAGGTTCGTAAGCTCTTGGGCGTGAGCCCTCATGATAAGGTAGCCTTCGTGGTTGAAGATAAACGGGTACGACTTACTTCAACAAAAAGCATTGTAGAGCGCACTGCTGGGGTGTTTAAAAGCGATAAACCAACCCGCACGGCTGCAGAGTTACGAGAGGAAGCTCAACAAGCCATGGCGGAAGAGTCTCTAGAGCGGTTCAATCGCCCTCACAAAAGGCGTATGAAGTGATAGATGTCTGCAATATTCCTAGATACCAACGTACTACTTCGACATCTTATCCATGATGATCCGAAGCAATCAACAAGAGCAACGGACTTTTTACATCGAATTGAACAAGGTGAGATTCAGGCGCGTATCTCTGAACTAGTTATATTTGAAACGGTTTTTACTCTGGAAAGGAGTTATCGACAACTGAAGGCAAGAATTCGCGAAATCCTTCTGCCCTTGATCTCAATGCCTGGAATTATCTTACCCAATAAGCGGCGATGGAAGAGGGTTTTTAATTTATATGTAGACCTTAACCTTCCATTCGCAGATGCCTACCACGTGGGACTCATGGAAGAATTAAAATTAACCGAGATTGCTACTTTTGACACCGATTTTGACCGTGTTCCTGGAATCAAACGAATTAAGCTCTAGCCCTAGTTCACTCCGATTTCAAGATAAAATATTTTCTCTTCTATTCTTCTTCCAAATTTTAGTAAATCGTTTGAGGTAAGTTCCCTTCTATTATTGTAAACTAAATTTATTGGTTAAAGAGATGATCTGTAAAAGCTGTGGATTTGAAAATCCGGATGTTATGAACTTTTGTGGCAGGTGTGCTAGTCCTCTGAGTCTCAGGTGTCCACATTGCGGCTCTGAGAATCCACCTGGGGTTGCTTTCTGTGGCAAGTGTGCTGCTTCTCTCTCATGGCAAACTCAGGTTTCCAAATCCACCAATACAAACAAGCAGTTAGAAAAGCAAGAGGATAAGGTTGCACCTGGAGCCGAGCGCCGCCAGTTATCGGTTATGTTTTGTGACCTGGTAGGCTCTACTTCCCTATCTGAACAACTAGACCCAGAGGATCTTCGCGACCTTGTCCGCGCCTATCAAGAAGCCTGTGCAGAAGTAATCGATAACTATGATGTATATATTGCTCAATATCTGGGGGATGGATTGCTTGTTTACTTTGGTTATCCCCTTGCGCACGAAGACGATGCACAGAGGGCTGTGAGAGCGGGTTTAGAAATTGTAGGGGCTGTAGGGGCGATGAGCTTCGCTGATAGTGCCCGACTCACTACCCGCACTATACATGAATCGCCCCTACAATCCCGCTTACAACAAACCCTTCAAGTACGCATAGGCATTCACACAGGTCTTGTAGTATTAGGCGAGATGGGGGGAGGAAAGAAGCGTGACATGGCGGCAATAGTGGGAGAGACACCGAATATCTCCGCACGGTTGCAAGCATTAGCTGAACCGGATGCGGTGGTCATAAGCCCAGCCACATATAGGCTGATAGAGGGATTATTTGATTGCAGGAGCCTAGGAATACATACGTTGAAGGGGATCTCAACTCCAATGGAAGTGTACCAAGTGCTTCAGGCAAGTGCTGTTCGCACCCGATTCGAAGTGGCTGTTACGAAGGGGCTTACGCCTCTTGTTGGGAGGGAACAGGAGGTCGCTGTTTTGCTCGATCGTTGGGAACAGGCAAAGGAGGGGAGAGGGCAGGTGGTATTGATTAGCGGAGAGGCAGGAATAGGTAAGTCACGCCTTTTACAGGTTCTAAAGAATAATATTTCTGATGATGAACACGTGAGGATAGAGAGTAGGTGTTCACCCTTCTATCAGAATAGTGCTCTATATCCAATTATAGATCACCTACAACGTTTTTTGTTCACAAGGGAAGATACTGTAGAGGAGAAGCTGAGCAAATTGGAGAAGGCTCTTATAGGGGCGGGTTTGAAACCCGCCCCTACATTTCAGGAGGCAGTTTCTCTTTTTGCCTCTCTACTTTCTTTGCCCTTTTTAGATAGGTATCCACCGCTCGCAATGAAGCCCAACAGATGCTGGCTGAGATTCACGGCTGGTTTACTGAGGGATTTGACACTAAAGATTTGAAAGAGTCAAAGGCACTACTCGAAGAACTATCGTGAATCCCAATTCGAAGAGGTTGGAACACTCCACCAGCCCGAAAAGGCAAGGAACGTATTGAAGGATTTAGTGCAATCTTAATAATAATCATGTATAAAATATAGTTAGGATTAAAAATCTACCCTTCTTATAAATATATCTTTTAGAATATTAATAAAGAAGGTTACATAGGAGGTGCAAACATGGCCCGAGTTAAATACATTGAACAAAGCGATACGGACAATCCCATAATTAAGGAGGCTTATGAGCGGATGATAAAAAAAAGAGGCAAGCTGACAAATATTTACAAGGCCCTTGCCCACAAACCTTCAATTCTATCTACAATTGGACCATTTGTTGCAGCCGTTCAACAACCAGATGAGCTGGACGCAAAGCTAAAAGAGAGAATCATTCTTAGAGTATCTAAGATAAACCGCTCAAGGTATTGCTGTCACGCACATGAGCAAATCAGTGCCAAAATGGGCTTTACCCGCGATGAGATTACTGAGATGGATAATCCCAATTCAGCAAATATTTCAGACGCCGAAAAAGCGGCCTTAAGATATGCTGAAGCTCTCACAGTAAACCCGGGTAATATAAGTGAAAAGGTGTATAACGATCTTAAAAAGTATTATAGCGAATCACAAATTGTGGAAATAACGGCTATTGCATCTCTTTACAACATGATTAATCGCTTTAACGAAGCACTGAAGCTCGACCCTGAGGAATACTGATAAAATTGACCTACGGTGTAATGAACTCACAATGAATCGGATTTCCGGAGAGAAAATGGAGATAAAAAAGGGGTTGGACTATTCTGTACTGCATAAGTTAGACAGCCCGGCTAATCAGTTGATTCGAAAAAGTATCTTCGGAGATCAAGACATCGGTCAGCAGTCATTTATCACTCCCGAATATCTAGATGAATTAATACAGGAGACAGGAATAGATTCCGATAGTCATGTTCTGGATATTGGTAGCGGTGTTGGAGGCCCTGCTCTTTACATAGCGAATAAAACCGGATGCCGATTAACAGGAATAGATATTTCAGATGTCGGAGTCGAAACGGGCAATAAACTTGCTAGCGATGCCGGTCTCGGCGATCGTGTTGATTTCATTCTTGGGGATGCAATGGAGATGCCATTTCCGGATAACACTTTTGATGTATCTATCAGCATCAACGTAATGAATGTGTTTAAAGATAAGGAAGGTCTGTTTCGACATGTAGTGCGAGTTTTAAAGCCGAAAGGATTATTCGCTTTCTTGAGCGGGACCTTTAATATGCCTGATGACCCAAAGATCGTCGAGGATATGGCGCATGGCTATCTTATCCCCCAGTACTATGACACAGTGGATGGTTATAAGTCCAAGCTAAAACGAGCAGGGTTCATGATAGTCAAGGTAATTGAATACGTTTGGGATTTTAGAATTCAAAACAAGCTGTGGGGTGATGCTTATAAAAAGCACTACGATACTATTGTAAAAGAGCAAGGTAAAGAAAACACGGATTTACACATAATTTATTTTGACACCTACCTAAAACTTATTGATGAAGGTCGCGCAGGAAATCACCTATTTATCTCACAAAAGCCCGGCGGCCGAGTCATAAGCTAAAATCTTTCTAATTTAAATTGTAGTATCTTCCTCCCCAAGAATTAAACAAATCTTTAAAAGTTTCCAACGTTAATTTCGAATCGAGCGATGCAGGAACCGACGCCCTCATCAGTCCATGAGCTTTGGTGCTTATGCAAAAGAACCGAGTGCATCTATTTGACATTGCGATTTGTAACATCTTAAAATCATAGATAGGGCAAATGTACAGTAAGGTCATTATAGATAGTCAATTAATATTAATTTAAAGCTTATTTTCATTCCCACTATATAGATTCTCAATTTAGTTAAATGCGTTGTTCTAATTGCGGGTTTGAAAATCCGGATGGGATGAATTTCTGTGGCAAGTGTGCTACCTCGCTTGGACCTGGTTGTCCAAATTGTGGTTTTAATAACCCTCCTGGCTTTGAGTATTGCGGCAAATGCGCCGCTCCAATTTCGAAGACCCAACAAGTAGAAAAAAACCGAGAGGCCCAACTCCCCGTTAGAGAACGACAAGCTCCAGATGCAGAACGTCGCCAGATAACGGTGATGTTTTGTGATTTAGTGGGATCTACTGCTCTTTCTGAAAAGCTTGATCCAGAGGACATGCGACAATTGATGCAGGAATATCAGGAGGCCTGCGCAAAAGTAATAAAAAGATTTGAAGGATACATAGCTAAGTATCTAGGTGATGGAATCCTTGTTTACTTTGGATATCCAAAGGCACACGAAGACGATGCCCAAAGAGCTGCTAGAGCAGGTTTGGAGATTGTTGAACCAATTCGTAAGCTACCAATCAAATACGAGAACTTGAACAAAGCCCAAGGGTACAAATAGGTATTCATACAGGACTTGTGGTGGTCTTGTTATTCTGGATGAACCGCTTGAATCAGCGCATAAAAATGCAGAACGTGTCCATGACGCGGAAATTTATCGATTGAAAGGTGAATTGCTGCTAGACTGCACTGAAAATAATGATGTGAAGTCCGAATCAAATTTTCATCAGGCTACGGAAGTTGCAAATAATCAGAGCGCAAAATCCCTTGAGCTGAGAGCAATATTGAGCTTGAGCCGTCTGTGGCAAAAACAAGGCAAGAAAGAACAGGCTCGAAATATGCTTTCCGAAATTTATAGATGGTTCACGGAGGGATTTGACACCAGAGACTTGAAAGAGCCCATGGCCCAATTAGAAGAGCTGTCTAGTTAGTCGGGAGTCAAGAGGCGAGAGTGTGAAGATACAAAAGTTAGAAGACATCATTGCTTGAAAGTATTCTCGGCTATAGCCCCCGCATAGATGTTGCAATTTCTCTTCAATACACGTATACTATACGTACTCACCGCCATTTTAGGAGTTTAAAATGCAAAAAAAACTAACCATTACCATCGATGAAAAGGTGTATAAAGGGTTACATAAAGTGATTGGCCATAGGAAAATCAGTCAATTTATCGAATCTCTAGTTCGCCCTCATGTCATCACTCAAGATTTAGAAAATGCTTACAGAGAAATGGCCCAAGACGAGAAACGAGAAGCTGAGGCTTTAGAGTGGTCTGAGGCCACAATCGGAGATATTAGCGATGAACCGCGGTGAAGTTTGGTGGGTGAACTTTGAAACATCGGTAGGTGGTGAAATCCGAAAGAAAAGACCAGCAGTAATTATCAGCAATGATGCATCAAATAAATATTTGAACCGACTACAAGTGGTACCACTTACGAGTAAAGTTGACCGGCTTTACCCAAGTGAAGCATATGTGACACTGAGTGGAAAACAGAATAAAGCAATGGCTGATCAACTCACAACTGTGAGCAAGTTTCGCATGATTAATCTGGTAGATAGGCTATCGATTTCCGATATGAAGAAAGTAGAAAAGGCTATAAAGGTACAACTCGGTTTTTAACGATTGATGGGCCCAAATCTATTGTTGACTAACTTAAATCGTAAACAAAAAAATTACGATTGAAGATCCTTCGGCTCAGCTAAGGACGAAGTGCTCAGTGCGATCGGGATTGATTTCACTATTCCCTTCAACCATAGCCGAGGTTTTCTAACCTCGGTTTAAACCAAGCGTTATAATACAGACTTTGACATTTAAGATTTTCATTATAGTATTACCAATTACAAATCGTATTGATAGGATAAATAGGTAATACTATGCAAAGACATGAAGAGTATATAAGAACGGTAACTCAAAAAGGCCAGGTTACCATACCTGCCAATATACGCAAACTCCTCGGTGTCGGTCCCAACGATAAGATAGCATTCATTTTAGAAGGTAACAAAATACATCTTACTAGCACGAGAAGTGTGGTTGAACGTACTGCAGGCGCATTCAAAAGCAGGATACGCCCCAGTAAAGTCGTCGAATTGAGAAAGAAGGCTGAGAAAGCTCTCGCTGGGGAAACCTTAGAAAGAACCGGAAAGTAGATGTCGGAAATATTCCTGGATTCCAATATTCTACTTCGCCACCTTTTACAAGATGATCCACTGCAATCGCCCAAGGCTACGTCTTTTTTATATAGGGTTGAAAACAGGGAGCTCCAGGTCCACATCTCAGAGCTAGTAATATTCGAAACGGTCTTCACTCTTCAAAGAAGTTATAAACAGCCGAAATCAAAAATCCGAGAAATACTAATCCCTCTGATTTTTTTGCATAGGGTTCTATTATCAGGCAGACGAATGTGGAAAAGGACCTTTGATTTATATGTAGATCTTAATCTTCCATTCGCAGACGCCTATCATGTCGTGTTCATGGAGAAGCTCAAACTTACGGAGATCGCCACTTTCGATACGCATTTTGACCGCGTGTCAGGAATAAAACGAATCGACTTATGACTGTTTGCTTAACGTCAGGATCAAAAATTCTTATTACGCTCTCGTATAAAAATACCTCTGGTCAATGTAGATTTTTACATTAGGTATTCAGTAATGATATGAATTACAGGAAACTTGGAAATACGGATTTAGAGCTGTCGGAGATCGGGTTTGGTTGCTGGGCGATGGGTGGGGGATGGGGAAAGACCGACGATAAGGACTCAATCGCTGCCGCAAGGCGTGCACTTGATTTAGGAAGTAATCTTTTTGATACAGCCGATGTTTATGGATTCGGTCATTCTGAAGAAGTTCTGGCCAGGGCACTGGGAAAGAGGAGAAAGGATGTAATAATAGCTACAAAGGGAGGGCTTGTTTGGGACGAGCATGGCTGCCTTTTCAGGTCTGGTTCGAGGCATCACCTAATTAATGCGGTGGAAGCGAGTCTGAAGAGGCTTAAAACCGACTATATTGATCTATATCAAATTCACTGGCCTGATCCAAATACACCATTGGAAATAACAATGAAAGTAACGGATGATTTGGTTAAATCAGGCAAGGTGCGCTACATCGGCGTTTCAAACTTTACGAGAAAACAGATGAAGGAATGCCTGAAGGTTAGACAAATAAACTCCCTTCAACCGCCATACAATATGTTTATGAGGGATATTGAAAAGGA
>DASWID010000004.1 GCA_036397855.1 Thermodesulfobacteriota bacterium
TTCGGTCAGAATTGTACATGTTAGACATTTCGTGGACAAAATTCGCACAATTTCATGAATAGATATATTTTCATTAATCCCTTTCAGATTGAAAAAAGCTTCAGCGGCATTCCAAAAATTGCGTTAATAGGATGAATGTCATAGTTAGTCATGCTGAACTTGTTTCAGCATCTCTCGTTTTGATTAGATCCTGAAATATATTCAGGATGACCGGGTTGTGGTTGGATTAAATTTTTTAGTTGTTATGTCATTCCCGAAATCAATAGTCGGGGATCCAGAGTTAAAAGCATGGATTCCCTATTAAGCCCGTACTCGAACGTTTCTATCGGGTAGCATTAGGGAATGACAATAAGGGGTTAGCCTTGCCCTCAGTTTCATCGAAGGGTCGAAGTGCCTGTGCTGAGTTTATCGAAGTGCTCGCAGACATAAAAGGAAAAAACTTTTGGTGAATAATTTAAAATGAAATCGATATGGAGCGTAGCTCGTATTACATTTACCGAGGCAATAAGGGATAGGATCCTTTACAGCTTAATTCTGTTTGCCATCGTGATGATATTAAGCTCTCTTATCTTTGCGAGCATATCTGCCGAGCAATATAACAAAATAGTCAAAGACCTGGGGCTAACAGTAATCTCCCTCATGGGAATTATCATTTCTGTATTTCTCGGAATGGGGCTTGTCTATAAGGAGATTGAAAAGAAGACAGTATATAACATATTTTCGAAACCTGTTCGAAGATATGAGTTTATCCTCGGGAAATATCTTGGACTTTCCTTTACGATACTTGTGAATACCTTAGCGATGGCTCTCATTCTCACGCTCATTGTACTCTATATAGGGTTTAAACACGGAGGGTTTATAAGTTACTATTATGGCGGGCTCTATTATTCACAGTTTTTTAAGGCTGTGTATTTTGAATATCTTGAATTTCTTGTTGTAATTGGTATAGCTTTGGTTTTTTCAAGCTTTACCACGCCTGTCATGACTCTACTCTTTACGTTTTTCCTTTTTGTCATTGGTCGCTTTTCGAGCGATATAAGGCTATTTGCCGAGCAGGTCAATAACCCAATCATAGGCCACATTACACAGTTCATTTACAGGGTAATGCCTAATCTTGAAAAATTTGACGTGAGAAGCGAGGCGGTTTACGGAGGTGATATAGGCTGGACACTTATATTGTATACCACGGCCTACGCATTAATCTATACCATTGTTCTTCTCATTCTTTCGATAGTAATATTTCAAAAAAGAGAATTCAAATAGGATAATGACAGGCTCTTTCGGCAAGGGTTCAATTGCAGGGATAATTCTAGTAATTTTATTGATAGTCGCTTCTGTTCCTTTTCAACGGAAAATTGATAACATTAGGGGAAGGTTCAGGTCGATCAAGGAGACTCTGTATTTGTCTTCTTCGGCCCTTAGACGAATCTCACTGGGTTATGATGATTTATTGGCTGACATTTATTGGTTGAGGGCGCTTCAATATTTTGGGGGAGAGAGATTTGACGAAACGGATCCGGCCCTGCTTTATAAATACTTTGACATTCTGACAGATCTGGATCCGAAATTTGTAAATGCCTACAGGTATGGAGGAACATTCCTCGCCGAGCCCCGGCCATTTGGACTGGGAGATGTGGCACATGGTATGAAGCTCTTTGACAAAGGGAGAATGAACAATCCCGACAATTTTCGTATACCCCTTGAGCAGGGTTTTGTTTATTATCTAAATCTTAAAGACTATAAAAAGGCTTATGAACTCTTTAAGGAGGCATCGGATAAACCGGGACTTTCGGACCTTAGACGGGCATACCTCAAGGGGATGGCCGCTTCTGCACTCGCGAAGGGGGGGAATAGAGACCTTTCAAGGCGGATTTGGGAGTACATATATGAAGATGCCCCGGATGAAGGTCGAAAAAGCTTTGCCTTATTGAATATAAAGGAGCTGGACACAATGGATATGGAAGACGCTCTGACCGGGGCATTGAGAGCGTATTTAGACCAGTACAATAAATTTCCGTTAAATCTTGAGGAACTTAAGACTACGGGAATAATAGAAGAGATACCTAAGGAACCTCTTGGAGGAGAGTTTGTTATAGTGAGAAAACTCAAAGAGGTCAAGAGCTCTACCTTTATAGATCAGAAACTCAGGGTCAATCCCGCCTACCTATCTTCTAAGGCTTATAAATTTAAGAAATTTTTTGGAAGGTTTCCTGACGATCTAGGCGAACTGAGGAAATTTATAGAAGAACGAACAACTGGAGATTTCCCCCCCCACCCGTTGGGCGACGAGTATACTTACAACCCTGAAACCGGAATTGTAAGGGCTAAGTAATCATTCCTTGCGTTACTCAAATTCCCCAATTCGGTACCGATATTGTAATATATTGTACGCCTTGAAATGAACTTCAAAATTAAAGGTTTAAAAATACTTGATTGTATTTTAGGCAGAGCGGCAGGTTCTCTTGCAAGGGCTTTTATTCAGCCGAGATCAGGAGAAAGTAATCGGACACAAAATTTCTCAGTTACCACCGAATCACAAAAAAAACTAAAGATACTTGTCATAAGACCGGGTGGGATAGGTGACGCAGCCCTTCTATACCCCTTTTTAAAGGCTTTAAAAGGGCATTTCAATAATTCTGAAATAGATGTACTTGCTGAAAAGAGGAATTCGGGAATTTTGGTCGGTTGTCCGTATATAAACGACGTATTCTTGTATGACTCAGGACCTTTTTTTGCACTTTATAAAACTCTCAAAAAGAATTATGACATAGTCATTGACTCGGAACAGTGGCATAGGTTATCTGCCGTTTTTGCTTACTTAACGAGGGCGCCGATAAGGATCGGGTTTGCTACCAACAACAGATCTGAACTCTTTACACATGCGGTTCCTTACAGCCAAGATCAATATGAGGTCTTTAGCTTTCTGAATTTAGCTTCAACAATTACCGGAGATAATTACGAATTTAATAATATGTCGCCATTTATACCAATTGATCGAAAACTAGTATCGAAATTTAGTCTTCAAATTAATGGACTACGGAAAAGATGCGCTGCAATTGCAGGGATATTCAGCGGGGCAACAATACCTGAAAGGAGATGGGGAATAAGTAAATTTGTGGCGCTAACAGAAGGCTTAATAAATGAGGGTTTTGGAATTGTGATCATCGGAGGAAATGAGGATTTAGATGATTCAGTTAAATTGGAGGAAATCGCTAATGGTGATGTTACTATCAACTATGCCGGGAAGACCTCCCTAATCGAAACCGCGGCAATAATCTCCCAGCTTGATTTATTGGTATCTTCAGATACCGGGCTTATGCATATTGCCTATGGTGTGGGAACACCAACAGTTTCTCTCTTCGGTGCAGGAATACAAAAGAAGTGGGCTCCAATTGGCAACAGTAACATCGCATTGAACAAACGTCTTCCCTGCAGTCCCTGTACGAGGTTCGGATACACTCCAAAATGCTCTTACGAGGTGAGATGTCTTAGCGACATCTCGGTTGAAGAGGCAAAAGGGGCGGTGTTGGAACTGGTCTCCCGGTTGGAAGGGCATAATTAGCGGCGAACTTCATTCGACCCTTCGATAGTTCGACAGGCTCACTACTCAGGGTCAGGACAGGTTAGGTTTGCATTCTTAATGTTTTATCCATGCGGGGTTGGAAAACCTCGCCTATCGTAATTAATGACAATATTTATTATGGATAGTCGGGACATTCTTGTCCCGATAGGTTTCCGTCTCATTGATTTTATGTAGGGCTAAAGCCCTCCGCTACATTTTTGCAACATCACATGTGTAGAAAGGACATAACTTTTCCCCTAAAAGGCTAAGGGATTGATCTTCTCCCTTTCCCCATTGATGGGGAATAAAGATGGGGGTCTTACCTTTCCCCGCAGCCTAGTTCACTCTCGATTACTTCCTCTACAATATCAATATGCCTCAACACCTCATTATTCCAAAATCTTATTACCTTAAAGCCTTTTTCTTCCAGCCACCTATCCCTTATTGCATCATGAGACCTCTTTTCATCGTGCTGTCCTCCGTCCACTTCTACAATTAATTTCTTCTCTATACAAACAAAATCAACAATGTAGGGCCCTAAGGGATGTTGCCTCCTAAATTTATATCCTCCGATCTGACGAAGACGGAGATGAGCCCACAATTTTCGTTCTGCTTCTTGAGGATTTTTTGTCAATTCCCTCGCTCTATTAAGAAGCATTTGTTAACCCCCATCCTCACCTTCCCCCTTTATGAAAGTGAAAGGGGGAAGGGATAATTTTTAGATTTCCTGCACTTTTTAGGCGGATTAAGGTACTTGTAATGAGTTATACGACCACTATTAGTCTCGCTGGTTGCCAAGAAAAATTATCGATCTCTCACTCCAAATTGGGAGGAAAATCTTTCTTTCCCTTGAAGTGGGAAGATTTCGTTTTGGGGGGAGTTATTTAAACCCCCTTTTCCTCAAGGCCTTCAGGCAGTTCCCCAAAATAGGGAGATTCTTCCCCATATAGAGCCTTTATGTGCTCCTTGGGCATATCAGGCATGTCTTCTGTAAATCCAAACATCCTGCATATGTGCTTAATCTCCTCCTCTCTTCCGGGAAGCGGGTCCATTGGCTGAATCATTCTTTTCTCTTTTAGATCTTCCTTTACTCTTGTATCTTCTTTTAGGGGATTACCATAGGTGTTAGAATGAAACAACCTATCAAAACGCTTTCTGGGTCTCTGCCCAGGGCTTTCAAGTGGATAACCAACTGCCATGAGCCATATTGGGACGACATTATCGGGTGTTCCCAGAACCTTCGGAAACTCGGCTGGTTTTCTACCTGTGGCGAGAAGGCAACACCCAAGACCAAGCTCCGTAGCCATCAGGAGTGAATGAGCTATTGCCTGGCCTGCCTCAATCCTTAAAAGATCCTCTGTTCTGTCACGGGGAAAGCTCATGAGACGGGGATATGTTACCTCTGTAAGAAGTTTATATGTCCATCCATGCGCGGCGCTTATAGCCCTTGCAGGGAAGAGCACAGCAAATGATTGGACTAACTCTTTATACCATGCATCGAGATTTAAAAGCCAGGCTATGACGATTGGTGCCTGTCTGAGATGAATTTCATTAAAAGGCGAAGCGCACTCAACAATCTGTTCGAATTTGTCTTTTGGATAAGTTTTTTTATCTATAACGATGGCTTCTGTCGAACCGCAGTTACCCTGACAGGATGCATACCTTGCAGCCTGTAGCATCATCTGAATCTTCCATTCTTCAACAGGCTTCCATGGTTTAAAGAACCTAATGCTTCTCCTCGAACCTATAGCTTCAAAGAGCTCCATAACAATACTCCTCCTAATCTTATTAATCTATTTTTGCTTCTATCAATGTGAGTATATCACTTAACAACCCGTATTGCAGCAAATCAGACTACAATTTCAAGAAAATCCTCAGCTACTACAACATCGACATCTACTTTATTTCTCGTCCGAACCAAAAAATCTCTTTCATCGCAGACAGGGTATAAATGGGTGAGTATTATCTTTTTTGCGCCTGATTCATTCGCAACCCTGCTAACCTCGGTCGGAGTGAGATGTCCTTCGACCTTTAATTCGTCTGGCATTGAACATTCAATCAACAAAATATCGGCGTTCTCGGCAAGTTTGACCAATGATTCTGAATAGTCTGTGTCTCCAGAATATACCAGCGATTTACCTTCAGAATCAATCCTGTATGCAAGGCTGTTTTCTGTGTGGAGGGTGTGTGCTGACTTTAGGACAAAATCTTCAAGTTGTAGCTCGTTTTTGTCGATATCGTTTACTATGAGTTCTTGTGGTACGATCCAATCACTGTAGGCCTCTTTTAAAGCCGAGAAAAAACTTATGAATCCTGGTGGTCCCCATAATTGTAATTGTTTTTCTCTTGTCGATCCGTATGAATATCTAGTGGCAAACAAAAAAGGTATCAAATCGGAAGTGTGATCAGGATGAAAATGTGTTATAAATACGTGATCTATGTCTAAATAGTTAATTCCCGCCTTTCCAAGCTTCCAGGTGGCTCCATTGCCACAGTCTAGCAGTATTGTCGACTTTGAGAGTTGTAATGCATAGGAGGAGGAACCTCTCCTATGATAGGGAACGCAGGTGCCAGAGCCAAGAATAGTTAGCTTCATTTTTTTATAACTAGTATTCGGGTAATTTATAAATACAATTTATCGATCAAATAAGTGTCGGGCAAATTGGGATGAAGCGTATTATAACTTTAACCACGGATTTTTGTAATAGGGATCATTATGTGGGTTCGATGAAAGGGGTTATTTATTCGATCAATCCCGATGCCACTATTACGGACATTACGCATGAGATTCCGGTTCATGATATCTTCAGTGCGGCTTTTACCCTCAGAAGCTTCATTCCGTATTTCCCCAAAGAAACGATAAATATAGTGGTTGTTGATCCTGGCGTAGGCAGCAGCAGAAAACCAATTGCCTTGGAAGCGGATGAAAAATTTTTTGTGGGCCCTGATAATGGAGTTTTTACCTATGTTATTCTGGAATCAGAATCGTTAAGGGCATATGAAATTTCTAACCCAAAATACTTTCTACCAGATGTAAGTTTTACATTTCATGGAAGGGACATATTTGCACCTGTTGCCGCGCATCTTTCTCTGGGTATTTCTATTGAGGATTTGGGGGAGAGATTACTTGATCCATTCATACTTGAAATAAAAGAGCCTGAAATAGGAGATAGAGAGATAGTAGGCGAAGTGATTTTCGAGGACACATTCGGGAATCTTATAACAAATATACCCGGTAGTATGATCGATTCAGATTCTAGGCTATCCGTGTGTGGTATTGTAATAAATGGGGTTTGCAAATCATATTCTCAAGCGTCGGAGGGTGAGCTTTTAGCAGTCATAGGTAGTTTGGGATTTCTTGAATTATCCGTTAATAAGGGACGGGCTTCTGATTTGATTAGATGTAGATCTAGAAAGGTTTATGTCAGGAATAATTAGATTGGATTTTCACTTGAAAATGTAACGCATTTTCTCATGGCGTAATTCAGTTTATTAGAACCGTCGTGCTAAGGTATAATAAAAATATAATTTGTATATTATCATATATCTAATTTTACGCATCGAGTATTAAATGATTTAGGAAATTTTGTTCTGTCTTATGGAAAGGCTTACAGAAAGGATAAATAGTTTTGTCTCACCTTCTGTCCCAAGAGAACAGCGGTTAATGGCTGCCAAGGGGCGTATAGCTGTGCTACCTAAAGAGCTTGTTTTAATACTTTACGTCCTTTTGAGGGACAACGATGAAGAAATAAGTAAACTGTCGGAAGAGACTATAAAATCTCTGCCAGAGGGCACCATATCGTCTACACTTTCGGATGAAATGACTCCTCCTGAGCTTCTTGATTATTTTGCAAGATCATCCTCAGATATGAACCAAATCAAAGCCATAATTGTGAATCACTCAACCCCCGACTCTACGATTGAACATATTGCCAAGACGGTACATAACCAGAATCTTCTCGAACTTATAGCCAGCAACAAAGAACGTATGTTTCGATCTGAAGGTATAGTTGAGGCCCTATGCAGTAACCCGTCATTGAACCGTTCCACAATGGAGGAATTAATCTCATATTTAGGGCAATATTTGATCGATGAGGATAAAATCCCTGATTTTCCTAATGAAGAGTTAGCAGAAAATTCTTCGGGTGATAACCAGGAATCTCGTGTAGCATATGATAAGCAATTGATAGACTTCAGTTCCAACGTCATTTCAGATTCACAGGACATCTTTCTCGATAAAATTGAATTATCTGAGGATCTCATCAGTGAAACCGATGAAGAAGCCACCGAAAAGAATAGAGATACACTGTTCAATAAAATAAAGGGGATGAATTTTTCTGAAAGACTAAGGGTCGCTGTACTTGGTAACAGAGAGGCGCGTTCTATATTGATACGTGACCCGAATAGGATTGTAGCTTGTTCCGTGTTGAAGAATCCAAGGCTAACTGAATCAGAGATTTTGCTTTTCGCTCAATCAAAGGTGGTCGATGAGGAGGTATTAAGAGCGATTGGCGAAACTCGTAAGTGGATTAGGCTTTATCAGATAAAATATAATTTAGTCAGTAATCCTAAAACACCATCACACATATCGCTAAATTTTATGCGTTATATAAGGGACAGAGACCTAAGAAGCATCATGAATGATAAAAACATTCCCGGTGTTATCACGACCGCAGCTGCCAGAGTTATAAGGGAAAGAGGAAAAAGAAGTAACTGATATTGTAATAAGAATCTAACATTAAAACTTATATCGATGAATATGAATATCAAAGAGGATAATTTTGACGTGTTTAATGTACCTGAGAATCTTTCTGGACTGAGAGCGGATGTTGCTGTTTCTCATCTCCGTTCCGATCTTACTCGATCACAGATCAGAAGACTAATAAGTGAAAAAAGCATATTGGTAGAAGGTAAGGCTATAAAACCTTCAAAAAGGGTTATCGGTGGTGAGGTGATATCCGTCATCATCCCTCCTCCCGAACCTTTGAATGTTCAACCGCAGGATATAGAAATTTCGATTATATACGAAGACGATGAAATAATTCTGGTTAATAAACCTCCCGGATTAGCGGTTCACCCGGGTGCCGGAATAAGAGATGGCACTCTGGTAAACGCACTACTATACAGATGTAATGGTCTATCCGGAATTGGTGGAAAGATTAGACCAGGGATAGTTCATCGACTCGATAAGAATACCTCCGGAATAATTGTGGTTGCAAAAAACGATTTTTCGCATCAGCACCTTGTTAACCAGTTTAAAGCAAGGCTAGTAAAAAAAATGTATATAGCTCTGGTTGTAGGGGAAATTGAAAAAGACTCAGGTACCTTTTCGTCTCCTATAAGCAGGCATCCAACAAATAGGATTAAGATGACGACAAAGACAAAAAAAGGGCGAGAAGCCTTGACTAGCTGGAGAATTTTGAAAAGATATGATCAAGTCACTTTGGTTGCAATTGAGCCGAAGACTGGTAGGACTCATCAGATCAGGGTTCACTTCGCAGACAATGGATTTCCACTCCTTGGGGATGACGTATATGGGCCAAAGAGATATAGAACTCAATTCTTGGAGTATGTTTCAAAGAAACTAGGACGGCAAGCCCTTCACGCTTCTAAGCTCTGCTTCAAGCACCCAAAATCGGGAAATAGAATGGAGTTTTCTGCACCTCTTGCGGAAGACTTAATGGATGTTATTGGGCTTTTTCAAGAGAAAACTTAACCTTTTAATGAATCCCATTATATCACAAAATTTGTCGAATATTGGTAGGGTAGTACATGGATTCTTAAACAAGAATTTTGTTGGGGATATTGATGAAGCCGCACATTGCTCTGGGCTGAAAAGGATTTATACGATGAGACAGATTCACAGTGATATTGTATTTCTCCTGAATGATGAATTAACAAAAGAGAATAGGAAAGAAGGCGACGCTATTGTAACGAGTATGAGGAATCTCGGAGTCGGGATTTACACAGCTGATTGTGTTCCTTTGCTCTTGGTTGACGGGGAAGCGAAAGTTGTAGCTGCTGTACACGCTGGTTGGAGGGGCACTCTTTCTGGGGTCGTGAATAGAACTATTAAGAGGATTGAGAAAGACTATGGAATCCTGTCTTCTAAGGTTTCCGCAGCTATAGGGCCATCGATTGGTATGTGCTGCTACGAGGTTGGCGAAGAGGTAGCCGTCCAATTCATAAAGAAGTACGATAAGTGGAGTGAGTTTTTGTATAAAAAGAATAATTCGAAATACTTTATTGATTTAAGAATGGCTAACGTTAGGAACTTGCTTGACGCAGGAGTAGCAAATTTTGAAGTTATGGATATTTGCACTATGTGTAATAGAGACTTTCACTCTTATAGAAGGGAGGGTAAAGGGGTTGGTAGGCAACTGAGCTTCATTGGCCTGGTTTAGTGCTATTAAATATGCTGTTATATTTATCATCCTTTCTTAATCATGGAGAACTGAAAGAAACAACTGGAGGTAGGAATGATACAGATTATGTGCTGGCTCGATGCCGAGGACTACATGTATTTAAAATCGATTGGCGACAAGAACATTGCTATAGACTATTACGGCTATATATTTGAAGTAACGGGGGGCTCAGAAACAACGGGAGGAAGTACTACGGTAAAACTAATGGTTATTGAGCTGATAAATGCAAAGTTAGCCGTGGGTTTCGCACTTCCAATTGAATTCAAGATCGATGGTGAATTCCAGCTCGGGTTTATATCACACGAAAATCCGACTGAGGACATTCCAATAGTTTGTAAGTTGTCAAATGAGGTAAAGAGGGCATCATATATGGGAGACGATAATGAAAAGCTAGAGTATATTGGCTTTTCGTTGGAGAAATTTTATGAGAATAAAGATGTTAGATTTTATCTACATGATCTGAGGGGGAGCCGCAAGCCGGATAAATAATGTAAAAAATTTCGGATAGATGAAAATTTCAATGTAATCCGGATGTGCTATGGTTAATGTCTTTAAACTACCTCCTCATTGTACAATTAATGTTTCGTTCCCGCTCTGTACTTTAACTAGCGAATTCCCTGCAGGCTGCAGGGTGATTCATTTCAAGCTGATAGATTCATCTAGCTGATGTGGAATTTGATTTTAATTTAGATAGTTGTTTTAAAAAGGAATTACCTCTGAAAAAAAGACGATTTCCCTTAAAAAATGAAAAAAAGCGATGTGGAGGAGATGATCTGAATGGGGAATAAAGAGAAAATAGTTCTTGCTTACTCGGGCGGGCTTGACACGTCTGTTATATTGTGCTGGCTAATCGAGGAATATAAAGCCGATGTCATTGCATACATAGCGGATCTGGGACAGGGTGAGGATCTGAACGAGATCAGGGAAAAGGCCATTAAGACAGGCGCAACGAAGGTTTATGTTGAGGATCTTAGAGATGAATTTGTTAAGGATTTTGTATTCGCCGCGCTTAAGGGGAATGCCGTTTACGAAGGAACTTATCTACTCGGTACCTCCCTTGCAAGACCACTCATTGCTAAGAGTCAGATGGAAATAGCTGAGAAAGAGAATGCATTCGCTGTGGCCCACGGATCCACAGGCAAGGGCAATGACCAGGTTAGATTTGAGCTTACATACTACGCAATTAATCCAGAGATTCAGGTAATAGCCCCGTGGAGACAATGGAATCTAAGATCAAGAAACGATCTTATTTCCTATGCAAAGGAGCATGGGATTCCGGTACCTGTAACTGTCAAGAAACCTTACAGCTGTGACAGGAATTTATTCCATACCAGTTACGAAGGAGGGATACTCGAGGATCCGTGGCAACCCCCTCCCGAGGATATGTTCGAAATGACTGTTTCACCGGAGGATGCACCGGACGAGCCCACCTTTCTTGATATTGCTTTCGAGGAAGGAGTTCCGGTGAAATTGGATGGTGAGGATCTATCTCCAGCGGATCTCCTCTATAAATTGAACGAAATTGGTGGAAAGAATGGAGTAGGCAGGGTCGATATGGTAGAAAACAGATTTGTTGGTATAAAGTCAAGAGGGGTTTACGAAACTCCCGGTGGAACCATATTACAGACTGCACATAGAGCCGTGGAGTCCATAACAATGGATAGAGAGGTTATGCATCTGAGGGACTCACTGATACCAAAATTTTCTGAGTTGATTTATTATGGATTCTGGTATTCATCAGAGATGGAAATGATTAGAGCGGCAATTGAAGAGTCTCAGAGAAATGTCACGGGTACTTCAAGGTTAAAGATATATAAGGGGAATGTCACTGTCGCCGGGAGAAGATCCCCCTATTCACTCTATCAGAGGGATCTGGCAACCTTCGAGGAAGATTCAATTTACAATCAATCTGATGCGACTGGCTTCATTAAACTTAATGCGCTCAGGCTTTCAGTGAAAAAGCTAATAGAGCGAAATAGAAAATAATGAACTTAATGCTACCTTCAAAAAAATCCTTATCTAGTTGGCCGCGAATGAATACAGAAGAGTTCAGTTACCGCCTGCCTCCTGATTTAATAGCTTTTTATCCTGAGGAAAGGAGAGATTATTGCAGTCTAATGGTTGTAAACAGGAGGAATGGAAGAATTGAGCATAAAAGGTTCTATGAACTCGCAGGTTTGTTGAAGGAAGGGGACTTGCTAATATTAAATGATACAAGAGTCATTCCGGCAAGGCTGTGCGGTATGAGAAATTCTGGGCAAAGGATAGAAGTACTCCTCGTTGATAAGATCAATCCCTGTAGATGGAGGTGTCTGGTAAAAAATCCAAAGGACGAAATGGAGATAAGATTTGAAACGGGATTAAGTGGTAAATTAAAAAAGAACGGTAGAAACGAGTGGTTTATAGATTTTCAAAGTGGAGCTGATGAATATATAGATCACCGTGGCAAAATGCCGCTGCCCCCTTATATAACTCGAGAACCTGAAGAAGCGGACAAGGTTTATTATCAGACCGTTTATGCAAAAAAAAGTGGGGCAATAGCAGCTCCCACTGCTGGTCTACATTTTTCAAATGAACTATTGAGCCAACTAAATCATATCGGAGTAGAAATAAATTATCTGACACTTCATGTAGGTATTGGGACCTTCCAGCCTGTCAGGACTGAACACGTTGAAGATCATCATATGCATGAGGAATATAGGGAGATTTCTGAAGAGGCATCACAGGCAATAAATCGAGCAAAGCAAGAGGGTAGGAGGGTGATTGCTGTGGGTACGACTGTTGTTAGGGCCTTAGAATCGAGCATTGATCATTCAGGAAATGTCAAAAATTCGTCCGGATTTACGGACCTCTTTATATATCCCGGTTTTCAGTTTAGGCTTGTAGATGCCTTGGTAACTAATTTTCATTTACCAAGATCCACACTGATGATCTTAGTCACAGCATTTGCGGGTAAGGAGCTTATTTTTAGGGCTTATAAGGAGGCAATGGAGAAAAAGTATAGATTACTCAGCTACGGCGACGCTATGCTTATAGTTTAACTCGCTGACAATATTAAACTTATTCAATCCCGTTCCTTCCAAGTTAATAATCGGAAATCCAAGACCCTCTGTCGTTCTCGAAATCCTTTACCGGGAATCCCTATAGAGGTCATTTGTCATCCTCGAATGTTTTAATCGGGGATCCATCGTTTAATTTTTTTATTTTCTTTGTCTTGATACAAAGAAACAAAAATCAAGGGCTGACAAAAAA
>DASWID010000005.1 GCA_036397855.1 Thermodesulfobacteriota bacterium
TTATGTCTAGATGGACAAAATGTTTTAAACGTTTAAGCTGCATGGTTACTACTCTAGGGTTCATTCTAATACTAGACCTTTCATCAGTAACTGCCCAGGAGGCGGTAAAAGTTGATCCTGACATTCCAGCGTACGGTAAGGTAAGCGGTGTATCAGGCAATATCAGCAGTATTGGCTCTGACACGATGAATAATCTCATGACATTATGGTGTGAAGGGTTCGGTAAAAATTACCCCAATGTAAAATGTCAGATAGAGGGAAAGGGATCAAGCACCGCACCGCCGGCGCTCATCGAGGGAACCGCACAATTCGGCCCCATGTCCCGTGAAATGAAGAGTACAGAAATCGACGACTTCGAAAAGAAGTTTGGTTATAAACCGACCCAGATCAGCACAGCAATTGACACATTGGCAGTTTATGTCAACAAAGATAATCCTATAGAATGCATAAGCATGGTTCAGGTCGACGAAATTTTCTCGAAGGGGAGGACATGCGGGGGCACCGAAGACATAAAAACTTGGGGTCAACTCGGACTAAAAGGTGATTGGGCTGATCGTCCCATAGGTATGTTTGGCAGGAATTCGGCCTCCGGTACCTACGGTTATTTCAAGGAGCACGCACTCTGCAAAGGCGATTACAAAGACACGGTAAAGGAGCAGCCGGGATCCGCTTCGGTTGTCCAGGGAGTTGCGGAAGACCGATTCGCAATAGGTTACAGTGGCATCGGATATAAAACTTCGGGAGTCCGAGCAGTACCACTTTCAAAAAAGGGCGGGCAGTGCGCAGAACCGAATCTGGAAAACGTACTGAATAATTCCTATCCTCTCGGAAGATTTCTATATTTATATGTCAACAAAAACCCAAACAAACCCCTCGATCCGCTGCGTGAGGAATTCATAAAATTCATACTGTCCAAAGGAGGTCAGGAAGTAGTGGTTAAGGATGGATACGACCCACTTCCGGGAAAGATCGCGGCAAAAGAGCTTGCAAGGATTCAATAGTACCTTCAGAATCTGCTATGATTTAAGCTAATTCATGTCCGCACAAACGAGACCCAAGGTAACGAAAGATGACAGAAAAGATCAACAAGCCGCCTCGAAGTCAGCAGGACTCAAACGCAGGCGACTTGCTGATCTTATTGGACGCATTGTCGTAACAGCCGGCGGTATTGGAATCGTACTCAGTATACTGGCCATACTCGTCTTCATTGCGCTCGAGGTAGTCCCACTCTGGAAAAGCGTAAGGTCCGAGCTTGTTGGCACATATGTCCTCAGTGAATCGCCCGGACTCGCCTCTTACTTTCTAGACTATTCGCCTTCGACATCAGAGTTCCCATTCCTGGCAACAGGCGCAGATGAGTACCGTGAAGTTGGATTTATGATAACAAGAGACGGGCATATTCACTTCTTGTCCTTGAAAGACGGGAAAACAATTAACGACCTACCATTATCGAAAATAGAAGGACAGAAGGTACTCTCCGTTTTCGTGTCTTCTATCAACCGAATATATGCATTGGGAACAGAGGACGGTTACATATTGCCTGTTAAAGTTAATTTCGACGTAAGATTCACAGATGATGGAAAAAGAATAATTGATCCCAGGGTTATTGAAGAGGAACCTATACAAATAAGTACTCTTCCCTTAACGAAAGTAGCCTTTCAGGAAAAAAATGATGAAGCCATTGGAGCCGCGGCTGTTACTTCAGATCAGAAGCTACTACTATTCTCGCAAGAGGAAAGTACTTCACTATTAGGAGATAGCGAGAAAGAGCAACATTTACAGGATCTAACGCCAAACCTAGCTGGTGACAAAGTCACAACTATGGAGCTTGACAATGCGTTGGATAACCTATACGTAGGAACAGAAGAAGGAAAGCTATTTCATTGGGATATAACTGATAGAAGTAATCCTGAGTTAGTGGATATTGTGGATGCAACCGGCAATTCAAATACGGCAATAACGGCACTCGCCTCCCTCCTAGGAGACCGTTCATTAATAGTTGGTGACGAGGCAGGAGATGTCTCCGTTTGGTTCCAGGTAGAGGATCCAACTTCGCCAAAAGGGAAAAGGCTTAAGAAAATCCACGTCTTAGATTCACTGGAAATTCCAATTACCGCTATCTCACCCTCTGCAAGAAATAGGGTCTTTCTGGCGGCGGATCAAGAAGGCGAGATAGTCTTATACCATGCAACCTCTGTACAAAAATTACTACAATTAAATGCTGACAAAGAGAAAATTAATGCGCTATCGTTTTCCCCAAAGGCCAATGGCTTTCTCGCAATAGACCAGAAGGGAAAATTGTACAACTGGCGTATAGATGTTCCTCATCCTGAAACGACTCTTAAAACGCTTTTTGGTAAAGTTTGGTACGAGGGCTATTCTAAGCCGGAATATGTATGGCAATCAACGGGAGGAACAGATGATTTCGAACCCAAGTTTAGTCTGACCCCTCTTGCCTTCGGAACATTAAAAGGAGCATTCTACGCACTTTTCTTTGCAATACCTTTATCAATACTCGGAGCAATTTGTGTGTCACAATTCATGCATCCATCTCTCAGGAACACTATAAAACCTGTTATTGAGATCATGGCAGCCTTACCAAGTGTCGTTTTAGGATTCTTTGCCGGCCTCTGGTTAGCTCCCCATATCGAGAAGATTGTGCCCGCTGTTTTTTTGATGCCGCTAGTCATTACTATCCTTACCCTGTTAAGCGTTTTTGTCTGGCAATATGCTCCTAAATCACTCAAGGGAAGATTTATGGACGGCACTGAGCTTTTCCTCCTTATTCCAATAATAATCCTAGGGGTGTTTATAAGTCTCTGGCTTAATGCACCGATGGAAAACCTACTCTTAGGTGGAGATTACAAAGGGTGGTTGTATAACGTGCTAGGTTTACAATATGATCAAAGAAATGCATTAATTGTTGGGTTCGCAATGGGATTTGCAGTCATCCCAATTATCTTCACCATCTCGGAAGATGCATTATCCAGCGTACCTAAGAATCTTACAGCCGGTTCTTTCGCACTAGGAGCCAACAGGTGGCAAACCGCTGTAAAGGTTATTTTACCGACTGCAAGTGCGGGAATATTTTCTGCCGTGATGATAGGGCTCGGAAGGGCAGTAGGTGAAACGATGATCGTGCTGATGGCTACCGGGAATACACCACTGATGGATTGGAGTATCTTCAACGGATTCAGGGCCCTATCTGCGAATATAGCGGTTGAAATACCTGAGGCGCCGTTAGGAGGTACTCTTTACAGGGTATTATTTCTTGCAGCCCTTCTCCTTTTCCTCGTCACCTTCATTGTGAATACCGCTGCCGAATTAGTCAGGCAGAGACTCAGAAGGAAATACGGGCAGCTATGAGAAAAATGTGGAAAAGCGGAGATCCATTTGTATGGCTCACTGGCGTCGCCGTAATGTTTAGCCTTCTGATGATAGCAGGGCTTCTGTATCTTATTATGGCTAAAGGACTCGGCTTCTTCTGGCCATCTGACATAGCAGAAATAGTATTGAAGGATGGAACAAAATATCTTGGCCAAATAACGTCCAGCGAAAAGATACCACAGCCTGACGAACCGCTTGGGACACCAGCAAAATATAGAATACTTGTAAAAATTGGGAATAGAGACATGTACGGCTTAGATTTCAAATGGATAGAAAACAATAATATAAAGGAAACAACTTATCCTAAGTTTGCCGGTCTTATTGAAAGACGAGAATGGGGAAACATGTATGGTTTTATAAAAGAAATTAAAGAGAACAATGTAACCGTCGCAGAAGGAAATGAGGAATCATGGGCTGTTATACAAACGTACATAATCCAAGCCAAGGGTATATATAAGCGGATCAGAAAAATTGAGAAAGAAAACATTGGAGACATAAACCTACAAATTGAAAAACTCAGGCTTGAAATCAAAGAGCTTGAACTCGAAGGGAAAAGCAACCAATCTCAGATCAAAGCTCTCAATAACCAAATCGATGAGCAGAATAAGCTCTACCAGAACGAGGAATCCGAACTTACAGCTCTAAATGAGGAACTAAACGATGTTCAGATAATAGTCTCGACTATCGATGGTAGGGAAAAACAATTCTCTGTTGGTTCAATTGTCCGAGCCTATCGTCCAAATACAATGACATGGTTTGATAAAGCTCTTATCTACAAATCAAGGTTATGGGAGTTTGTTTCTGCTGATCCAAGAGAAGCGAATACCGAAGGTGGGGTTTTCCCCGCAATATTCGGAACGGTAATGATGGTACTCATTATGAGTATAGTGGTTTTACCCTTCGGGGTACTGGCCGCATTATATTTGAGGGAATACGCAAAACAGGGCCTTCTCGTAAGGATTGTCAGGATTTGTGTCAACAATCTGGCAGGAGTGCCTTCAATAGTGTTTGGAGTCTTCGCGGTCGGGTTTTTTATCTATGGCATCGGAGGATTCATTGATGACGTCTTTTACAGGGAAGCTCTTCCAACTCCCACATTCGGCACGGGAGGAATTTTATGGGCGTCGCTGACACTTGCCCTCCTCACGGTACCTGTTGTTATAGTAGCCACCGAAGAGGGACTTGAAGCTGTTCCAAGGGAAATCAAAGAGGGGTCTCTCGCTTTAGGCGCTACTAAATTTGAAACAACGTGGAAGGTAATTATCCCAAGTGCTTTACCGGCAATCCTCACCGGATTAATACTGGCAGTCGCGCGCGCTACGGGAGAAGTAGCTCCGTTGATGATAACTGGAGTCGTTAAACTTGCACCCGATCTCCCTTTAGATAGTCATTTCCCATTCATTCATCTAGAGAGAAAGTTCATGCATCTTGGATTTCACATATATGACGTAGGATTTCAATCTCCAAACGTAGAAGCAGCCAAACCGATGGTTTATATGACAACGCTTCTACTCATCGTAATTGTTGTTGTATTGAACTTAGCCGCAATAATCATAAGAAACCGTTTGAAGAAAAAATACGCTACGTCAGGGGTGTGATAAATTTAATACCAAAAAGGACCTTAAACCTAATTCTTCGGAGGAAATAGTGAAAACTGCAACCGAACATAGTAATATAATAAAAGACTCAACTAATACTGAAGCAATGGATCAATCATTTCAGCAAGACCGTGAACAATACGACAACGAAAAAGAACCGGAAGATAAGCTTAGTCAAGACGTCAACATTCCAGATCCGTTACTCGAAGTTGAAAATTTAAGTCTAAAATATAGCGGTAATCCTGCCTTAATTGATATAACTCTAGATATAGCTAGAAACCATGCTACCGCATTCATAGGACCGTCGGGATGCGGTAAATCCACACTACTTCGCTGCTTCAACCGTCTCAATGACCTTGTTGATGGTGTAACAATAGATGGAAATATCAGATTAAACGGACAGGAGATCTACGATCCCATGGTAGACATAACTGAACTCCGGAAAAGAGTGGGAATGGTATTTCAAAAATCAAACCCTTTTCCTAAATCGATTTATGAAAATGTCGCTTATGGCGCCAGAATTTCAGGAATAAATAAAAACTCATTATTGGACGAAATTGTTGAAAAGAGTTTACGTGGAGCAGCTTTATGGGAAGAAGTTAAAGATAGATTGAAAGAAAGCGCCTTGGGAATTTCCGGAGGACAACAACAGCGGCTCTGTATCGCTAGGGCCATTGCGGTTGAACCGGAGGTATTATTAATGGATGAACCTTGCTCGGCCTTAGACCCCATAGCTACCGGGAAGATTGAAGATCTAATAACAGAGCTCAAAACGAACTATACCATTATAATTGTGACTCATAATATGCAGCAAGCCGCTCGTGTTTCAGATTTTACTGCATTTATGTATTTGGGGAAGATAATAGAGTACGATAAGACCGAAAACATATTCCTTAAGCCTTCGAATAAACAGACTGAAGACTACGTATCGGGAAAATTTGGTTGAACCTTAATCAACAGGATTGAGAAAGCCTTTAAACATGAAATTGATAATAACGTATAATAATTCTATATGAATATTTAAAATGAAATTACAGTATAAACAATCGTTATCTATCACTTAACATGGAATATACTTTAGCGATTTTCTCTGGAGGAACGGTATGATAAAGTTTCAAGATGAGTTAAACAATCTTAAAAAGACACTCCTTGAAATGGCCTCATTAGTCGAAGAAATGATCGCAAAAAGCATCCTCGCATTAAAACAAAAGAATATGATTTTGGCAGAAGAGGTTATTAGGAGCGATGAAAAGGTAAATAAGGTGGAAATAGAGATCGACAAACAGTGCTTAAAGATACTCGCTCTTTATCAACCAGAAGCAGGTGACCTCAGGACCGTCACAATGATCATGAAAATCAACGGAGATCTTGAAAGGATCGGTGATCACGCTGTGAACATATCTGAGAAAGTCATCTATCTTGCCGATAAACCAACTGTCAAACCCCTGATAGACATACCAAGGATGGCAGAGAAATCTATTGAGATGCTCAAAGAAAGCCTTGATTCATTTGTGAATAAAAACGCTGAACGTGCGATTGAGGTTTGCAAAATGGATGACGAGGTAGACGCCCTGGAAACACAAATAACCAGGGAGCTCTTAACGTTTATGATTTCTGACCCAACGACTATTGATCCCGCACTTCATTTGATACTTATTGCCAGAGACCTTGAAAGGGTAGCTGACCTGGCTACAAATATAGCCGAAGATACTTATTTTATCGCAAGCGGAAACACGATCAAACATCACGCCATGGACGGTGGGGCATGAGAAAGTTTATCAAATTGTCTAAGAGTTGCTATACAATACACGCCCAGATAAAGATGCGAACAATTTTTGATCTATTTTGTAATTACATTGCTACAGAATAGAGAATACAATTGCTCCCCCTAATTTCTCTATATGCGACCGTTTATAACCTACCCTATGCTGCTTTGAGCTTGGCGTTTTTCATCCTCTTTATTCCCTCATCTATGTCTTCATCGGAGGTTGCATAGGTTACTCTCACATAACCTTCTCCCTGCGTTCCGAAAGCAGTCCCCGCTACAACAGCAACACCAGAGTCCTCTATCAAACTGGTTGTGAATTCCTGGGAGGTTAATCCAGTACCCGTGATATCGGGAAAAGCGTAAAATGCACCAGATGGAGTATCACACTCAATTCCTGGTATTGAATTTAAACCAGCTACCATCATGTCGCGCTTCTTTTGCAAGAGCTTCCTCTTTTCCTCAACCCACTCGTGAGGGCCAGTCATAGCGGCATATGCAGCTCTCTGAATAAAGGCGGCAACGTTTGTGATGGTGTCTTGAAGAAATATAGAGAGCTTCTCTATAACAGGCCTCGGTGCAACTGTCCATCCGATTCTCCATCCCGTCATCGCATAGGTCTTGGAAAACGTATCAATAACTATAGTCCTCTCCTCCATCCCAGGAACTGAGGAAATAGATATGTGCCTCTTCCCATCGTAAACTATGTGCGAAAATATCTCATCGGAAATTACCATAACTTGCTTGTGCCTAAAACACATCTCTGCTATTTCCTCAGGATTCTCTACCAGATGACCGTTTGGTCTTTGGGGGGTGTTAATTATCAAAAGTTTGGTCTTTGGTGTTATCATATGCTCAAGTTTTCCAACATCAAACTGCCAGTCAGGTTTAGTTAGAGGTGTATGTTTGATATGGGCCCCGGCGTATTTTGCCCAAACCTCATCTGGTGGATAACCCGGATTCGGAAATACCACCTCGTCCCCGTCTTCGAGGAAAGTAAGTAGAGACATATTAAGAGACTGTTTAGCGCCAGCAGTGACTATAACCTCATCTGCACTTGTCTTCCTTCCCCTTCTCGTCATCTCTTCTGCAATGACCTCTCTAAGCTCTGCAAGACCCGGACCGGGATCGTACCTCACATAACCCTCCTTTAGCGCCCTCGTTGTTTCTTCGATCATAAAATCTGGTGTGATAAAGTCCGGCCCCTGATAATCCCCTTTTTCAAAGTGTATCACCCTTTTGCCAGTATTTTTTTCAACCTCCTTCGCGACCCTCATGCTGGCCCACTGTTTGGGTGGGACAAAGTGATTTACCCTCTTACTGAATGGATATCGCATTGTCATAAGGCTATACCTCCTATTTATGAATATTTTATTTTGAATATTTTAACTCTTCTTTACTCTCCACATCCATCGCTCTTAAGGGTCTTGCTCGTCAGGAGCAAGGATGCCCTCTGAAATAGCCGAAAACACATCTTCCGCTATTTCCTTTGCAGACTCATCAGTTTTATAAAAAAACATTACAGACCTAACTAGACCAAAGATTATTAAAGCTGTTAGTGTTGTGTTCAGTGGGCGAAATGAACCTTCTTTTTGGCCTCTTTCGAGGATTTTTTCATACAGTTTGATTCTTCTTAACCTCCAATGCTCAGTGAACTCGAAATGCTCACGTATGAGATGTGTTTCATCCCTGCTTAAAATACGAAGCACATCCAAATTTATGCGATAAAATTCGAAAATTAAGCTTAAAATCTTTTTCAGCTTCACTGGTGCAGAATCACTCTTCGCTATCTCTCTCTCTAGAAGAGACTCAATAGCCTCAAAGCTATTTTCTAAGATTTCAAGATATAGCTTTTCTTTAGATGGAAAATAAAGATATATCGTGCCTTTTGCAACACCGACTGCATCTGCAATTTCGTCCACGGTCACGTCATGATAGCTTTTCTCGGAAAATAACTCGGAAGCTATTTTAAGAATCTGCTCTCTCCGGACTTCCCTCTTCGAAGGATAACCCATTGCCCCAAGTTTATTTCTGATTGTCTTTCTAGCTTTTGCCATCATTTCCCCACGGTACTGAACTGACTAGTCAGTCATGGCTTCACATAAATTATTTACAATGCGACAGCAATTTTGTCAAGTACTTTTTTTTGAAGGGCGTATAAGACGATAATTAATTCTATTTATTAGAAAATCTTATAAATACCTCCATCGATCAAAGTTCGCCAGAAAAAAATTGACAATCAGACGGTCTTGCCTCGCAAACTGTGTAATATCGACAGGACCGATGTATAAATAAAACCGAGTTGAATCAAAATAAGAAAAGGGACCCATCCAATGTAACCCATCGAAACAGCATAAAACGTTAGAATGACGAAAATAACACCCAGCCCTAATTCTATTACAGTAGTTAGTTCCTTTGCAGTCTTATAAGTCCCCTCACGCCAATTTCGATCTTCATCTGTCACGGCAAATTTTGGAGTTCTTCTGAAATCTGAGCTTTTACCCAAAAGTGCTTCGAAGACCGCTTTTGAATTATTTATAGAAAGACCGGTACCTATAGCCAAGGAAAGGGGTATATACTTTACATATTTTGTCCATTCATCTTTATGAATTTCTTTCACAGCAATCAGATAAAATCTTACAATGCTCAACGTACCCGAAGACACGCCAATTAAATTTAAGAATATAATATTTTCCCAGCCATAAGATCGCCAGAAATAAGCCATCGGAGCCATAAGAACGATCAGTAGCAGGAGAAGGATATAAGAAAAGTTCCCGAGAAGATGAATAGCGGCCTCCATTTTTACGTTTAGAGACAGTTCCTTTGACCTGAAAACCCGAGGCAACAGTTTCTTCGCAGTTTGAATCCCACCCTTCGCCCAGCGATGTTGCTGTAACTTAAACGCATTCATATCGACCGGGAGTTCAGCTTTTGCAATCATATCCTTAAGATAGATCAACCCCCATCCCTCAAGCTGTGCCCTGTAGCTAAGATCTAAATCTTCAGTTAATGTGTCATGTTGCCATCCACCGACAGATTCTATACATTCTTTCCTCAAAACCCCAGCCGTCCCATTAAAGTTAAAAAACATCCCTCCGTAAAACCTTGAAGCCTGCTCTATCAAAAAGTGACCGTCAAGCAGAATGGATTGTGCTCTTGTAAGTGTGGAATAGTTGAGATTCAAGTGCGCCCATCTTACTTGAACTATCCCGACTTTTGGATCAGTAAAAAAATTTATAGTCTCCTTAAAAAAATCCCGTGGTGGAATAAAATCAGCGTCGAAAATGGCGATATAATCGCCTTGAGCTCTTAGCAACCCTTCGCTCAAGGCACCGGCCTTGAAACCAACTCTGCTATCCCTGTGAATATAATGAATATTAAAACCGACTGACCTGAATTTCTCGACAGTGGTATTTGCAATATCCATCGTTTGATCAGTTGAGTCATCGAGAACCTGTATTTCCATCAGTTCCTTAGGATAATCAATCTCGCAAACAGATTTGATTATTCTTTCAACTACGTACTGCTCGTTGTAAATAGGGAGCTGTATCGTGACTTTCGGCAACCGCTTAAAGTAAGTCTTCGGCTTTGGAATTATGTTTTTGTATCTGTTAAATAGGCAGGTTAAATAGTATCTATGAAGTCCAAAGCCACATAGAAGAAAAAGGCAGATCAAATATATTGGGGTTATAACGATTTTAGAAACTAAAACAAGGTTTTCCACATTCGCTAGGTTAATTATACGGATTCCATAGTTTTACGGTTCTACAATTTTACATCTTTTAATCTTTCAACAGCCTCAATTAGTCTTTCCTTAGCTATGGTGATTGACACGCGGATATAACCCTCTCCGTAATTCCCAAAGCCGTTTCCAGGTGTAACTACAATGCCCGTTTCCGTCAGAATCTTCGATGCGTAATCCTTTGAGGATACCCCTTCTGGCACCTCAAACCAAACATAAAAAGTTGCCTTTGGTGGATAGTAATTCAAACCGACTTCTTCCAAACCCTTGCAGAAAATGTCTCTTCTTTCCTCATAGGTCTTTCTTCTTTCCTCGATTCCTAGAGTGTAATTGTTTAGTGCCTCGATCCCCGCATACTGAATACCCTGAAACACCCCTGAATCTATATTGGTCTTTATCTTACCCAGGCCCGCGATGGCTTTTTTATTCCCAACACAAAATCCAATTCTCCAACCTGTCATATTGAACGTTTTAGAAAGTGAGTGGAATTCAATTCCAATTTCTTGGGCGCCATCAACTTGTAAAAAACTCGGAGGTGTAAGACCATCGAAAGCAATCTCAGTATACGCTGCATCATGACAGACTAGAATCTCATGTTTAGTCGCAAAATCCACAACCTTCTTGAAAAAATCCTTGTCAGTAACTGCAGTGGTAGGGTTATTTGGATAATTTAAGAACATAATTCTCGCCTTTCTACGTACATCTTCTGGAATAGAATCCAGATCAGGTAGGAAGTTATTCTCCTTGAGCAATGGCATATCATATGGTATGCCGCCGGCAAAAGTTGTCGCAACTCTGTATACCGGATACCCTGGGTTGGGAACTAACACGATATCTCCAGGATCAATAAAAGCAAGCGGAGCATGGGCAAGACCCTCCTTTGAACCGATGAGGGTCAATGCTTCCGATTGGGGATCAAGCTTAACGCCGAACCTCTTGCCATACCAGTGCGAAACCGCCTCCCTATATGAAAGCATTCCCACATATGAGGGATATCTATGATTCTCTGGATCATCCGCAGCAGCTTTCAATGCTTCAATGATGTTGGCAGGTGTCGGTATATCAGGATCGCCAATCCCCAGATCTATAACGTCCACCCCCTTAGACTTCAACTCATTAATTCTTTGATCTATTTCGGCAAAAAGGTAAGGAGGTAGCTCTTCTATCCTCTTTGCCCATTTCACATTCATGTGTGTTTCTCCTTAAAAAAGCCTTTATATTAACTTACCCCTGTATTGAGAGCAAGAATTCAAACGGCATACACCATTATAAAAACACAAAAGTGGACTACATAGACTCCCTTCCATCAAAGAGCTTCTATTATCTGTAAAAAGCCTCGTGGTATAAAGAAAGGTTTAATCTATAAATTCAAAGTATAGAAAAATTACTTCAAGGAATTCTAGCTTGATAAATATGCAGAACTTATTATCTTATAAGCCAGATTTGATAGTTCCTTTCTTGTATGTTCTGGTTTTACCTCTATTTTCTCAAGCTCTAACATCTCTGCATCCACTGATTTATGTGATAAAAGTCTCAAGGCATGATCGAAGAACTTAGCGTCGCCGTAATAGTAAATGTCGTCACGATTTGTCGAGTTAATGTCTTCACCATCGATCCTCCTGTATTTTACACAAACAGGGACTATATCAACAACCGACCTCATTGCAGCAGTTATGAAAGGATTCTTAAATGGTAAAATCCCATCCCCATTTGATGTCGTTCCTTCAGGGAAAAGCACTACATTAAATCCATCATTTAATAGATCTGATATCAAATCAATCTCCTCCGACAGCTTTGTTCTATTCCTCCTTTCAACAAATACTGCACCTGCATACCTCGTTAGGGTCCCTAATAAAAATTCATCATTCAATTCAGAATTTGCCACAAATACAGACGGTACAAGTGAAAAAATTATGAATACATCAATATATGAAAGATGATTGGAAACGATCAGAAAGTTTTTTTCCTTTGTGGATAGATTATCAATATTCCTATACTTAACCTTTACACCAAATGCGAAGAGTAGGAGCCTTGTATGAAAAGAGGCGTTTTTAGAAAAAAACAGCAATTTTCTCCTACTATTTCCAATCAGCTTGTCTGCAATGAAAGAAATAATGAGGAAAGATACAACAATAAAAAAAACTGCAATGATTCTTATATACTTCCTAAACATCTACAGTTTTGTCTAAAAAATTTTGATATCGTACAAATTGCTTAATATTGATACAAATTTAATAGCTCTAGATATACGCCGTTATATGAACAACTTTTAAATACTATTGGATATAACTAGAAAAGCATTAAATGATATTGAAATAATAAGGATTTTTAATTGTTATGGCTCTAAGCTTTCCCGAGTCTTATATTTCTTCACAAACGATAAATTTAACTGCTCAAGGTCCAAAATCGTAAAGAAATCGGCACATCTAAATTTACAATCAAGAGCAGGCTCACCACAAACCTTTGAACCCATTCTTATGTAGCTTTTAAGAAGGGTTGGAATCAAATTTTTGATTTTATCCTCCTGTCCGTTTATATCTCCAATCGTATCTAAATACATATCAAAACGTTTTAATCTGTATTCATCGTTGGGATAAACTCGTAACTCATCGGGCGCATAGTTTAGCGTCTTAAAGTACTTATATACAAGTCCTATATCGAACCCATTTGTAGTGTGTATGCTAGAACAACCAAATAGATACTTCGATTCAACCTTTTTCATGTACTCCGACACTCCCCTCCACAGAAGGTTAATAACCGCCCCGCTTCTGAAGTCTCTGTGTACACACGCCCGGCCAAGTTCAAGCTTATTACCCTTAGCTATTTTTATATTATCAATATCAAACTCGGTTTCTGAATAAAACCGATCCGAATAAGTAGATGAAATGAACCTATAAGTCCCAATTACGTTTTCGGTTTTCTTGTCAATTATGATTAAGTGATCGCATATGAAATCAAAACCATCAACGTCTATTTGGAGCCTTGCCCTTTTGTTCAGAACCTCTCTGTAAAAGACCTCGTACCTGAGGTTTAATGCTTGTTCTAACTCATGGGCATTTTCAACAGACTTTATAATGAAGTGCTCATTCTCATAAAAGACCACTATCTTCGGCTTAAACAAACGTAATTTCCAACGGTACGCCGCCAGGAGCATATTAAAATTGGATACAGTTTTTTTTATTGATGCCACTTTTTGAGCTAACATAGACTTTCACATAATCCTCTATGTAAGATATAACAAGGTAATGTTAAAGTATTGTTAAAATTCCTCTGTTTTTCAATATATTTATTTTCAAACCGTAAATAAATTAGAGTGTTGAGCCGAAAAGTTTATTATGGCCTTTAAATTTATATTCAGTCATTCTTCTCGCATCTCAGTATAATTTTAAAATAAGATATCAACAATTTTTAAATGTAATATATTTCGAACGGATTTCTTCTAAATTATGACATGAATGAACTAATTCAAATAATCAAGGATCGAATAAGGATGAGTGGGCCGATTACGTTTGCAAAATTTATGCAACTGGCTTTATACCATCAAGGATATGGATACTACAGCTCAGATAGGACTAGAATAGGTAAGGAAGGAGATTACTATACGAGCCCATGTGTGCATCCGGCATTTGGTGAAATCATTGGCAGATTTATTTACAAAGTTTACAAAACCCTAGACATTCAAGAATTCACAATAGTAGAAATGGGTGCCGGTAAGGGATACTTAGCCCTAGATGTACTAGATTCAATAAAGAGAGATCAACCTGAATTCTATAGCAACCTCAATTACTTGATGGTGGAAATTAGTCCTACCCTAGTGGAAGAAGAAAAGAGTATACTGAAAGACCATATACGTAAAATCAAATTCCTTAACTCGATTTCAGAAATAGAGGACGAAGAAGTTGCCGGAGTTTTTATCTCAAATGAACTCTTAGACTCATTTCCGTTTCACCGCCTAAAGTACATAAAAGACAATTTCCAAGAGATATATGTCGGTCTTGTAAACGACCAGTTCACAGAAATCCTCGACAGTTTAAGCATTATTGAACTCAAAAACTACATTGATAGGTACGATATTGAATTCAGAGAAGGCCAAGAGGTTGAGATAAACCTTAATGCTGGGAAATGGCTGAGTGATGTAAGCAGAGTTATAACTAGAGGATTTGTCCTTACTATTGATTATGGCTTTCTTGCCCCTGAATTATTCAATCCCACCAGAATGACAGGCACGTCTAAGTGCCTATACAAACACAGTGCGAATGATGATCCCCTTACGCATATCGGTGAGCAAGATATCACAGCCCATGTCGATTTTTCAAATCTCATAAGAGTTGGCGAATCAGTTGGTTTAAATACGTTTAAGTACATAACTCAGGGACAATTCTTAATCGACTGGGGGATATTGGACATCGTTGAAAGATACTCAAGTAAAGATAAATCTTCTAAGACGTCAGAGCAAAAACATATTTTGGCCATTAAAAATCTATTTTTACCAGAACTTATGGGCGACAAATTCAAGGTACTGATCCAGGAAAAAAACTTGGGAGACAAGCTTAAACCATTCTATCCCGAATCACCTTTTAAGATGAGCTTCGAAATGCCTGGGGATAGATACATCTAGATGTATTTAGTAATCGCGGGTCTTCGCTAAATCCTTACACCGTTTTCATAAAGAATTAATTTTCCTTCCCTATAATCAATATAAAAATTCCAAAATAATCATAAACGAAATTTGAGCATTTTTTATAAATCGATATAGGAGGTTTAAATGATCGGATTAGCCAAACAAGTACTGAAAAAAGAATGGGACACTTTAAGACTCTATTTCGATAATTGTGGCGACATAGGTGAATTCAAATTTGAGGACCTTGCGAATTCCTCACGGGTACGGGGTCAAGAAGAGATCCTGATAGGAAAAACAGTTAGTATGTACGAAAATTTCCCAAAATACGGTTATGCGTCACCGGAAGCTTTTTCGGTGGTTACAATACTAGTATCGAGTGCCGGTGAAAAACTAGGGCTCAGTAAAGACGTCGCCTATTCCTTTGGACTGGGTTTCGGGTTTGTCAGAACAGGTTTTATTTCTTACTCCGACTTAGAGATGAAGCAACTCCTTTTCTACGAACTTTTCTTTCCACTGGGTGCATTCGCAAATAATTATCTGGAATTCGAACCCTCTTTGGTAAAGCCGAAAATAAAAGCGTTATTTGAGAGATTCAAGTCTTGGGATGAAAATCCGAAATCATTCGAAATGGATTACATGCTATATGCAAAAGTTGATGAAAATTGGAAAGAGTGGGATGAGATAAGTGGATAAGCGTGGAGTCTACGAGGATTTGGCAATCGCCTTATCAAAAAATCAAACCCTGACTCTAACTCTTTGCGACGCGATTTATCTCGAAGCAATCCCTTAGGGACTTATTATTCATCATATTTGGGGTTATAATTTAAGCAAAAGAACATTAAGGGTCGCTAAAGTGGATAAAAAAGAATTTCAAAAAAGAGCATTAGAAAGCTTCACCAGGTTAGAGGAAGGACAGGTAGAACTCAAAGAGGGTTATTACAAACTCGAAGAAGGTCAGGCGGAACTCAAAAAAGGCCATTCAAAACTTGACGTAGGGCAAGAAGAGTTAAAAAAAGATATACAATTCTTGCATGATGACATGAACTCAAAATTTGAAATGCTAGCCAATGCCATAAAAGAACTGGTTGAAAAAATGGCAACTAAAGAAGATTATGAACGAAGGTTTAGAGACTTAGAGAATAGGATCAGAGAATTAGAGCAGAAAATAGGCCAGTAACAGAGGTGTAATTCAGAGAACAAGCCTAAGTGCCAACCCACCCATCTGTGATTTCTGTAGATGTTATATATTTCGTGGACAAAATCCAAAAACTTATAAATTTCGTGAAAATTTACTATCCGTCATCCTCGAATGTTTCTATCGGGGATCCATTGTTTAATTTCTTTTTTCTTTGTCTTGATACAAAGAAACAAAAATCAAGGGCTGACAAAAAATTAGGAATTATTAAATCAATTCCTTCAGCTAAAAATATTTAATCCAACCACAACCCCAAATCTTTTTTTGACGCTTTCGGAATTGATTTTGGCAATTTTTTGAATGCCCATTTAAGATCTAACAGACTGTCCACGAAATATCTAACACCTACAGCAATGACGCCATTTTTAAGGTCTGAATTCATCCAGGTATTGATTCAGGGCATCTCGATCCTTTATTGACAAGTATCTTCTAACACGTTCTGAGGAATAGTCATAATAAGGGTAGCACGAGCCCGGCTGCGAACCATTTGAAACCTCAACGACGGCTGCTACTTTGAAGCCTGGCATAACGGCAAGATCACCTTCCCTTTCAATCTCATCTGCGGAAACTATTTTCTCTGTAGTAAGAATTATCTTTTTCGCTGCTCGTGACATTATTACATCCTCAAAAACAGGCCCATATATTATGGCATTCCCATCTTCATCGGCTTTCTGCACATGAAGCACTGCCCAATCCGGATAAACAGCAGGTACCGTCAGGATTTCTTCATTTCCATACGGGTTATTAACGGTCTTAAATTTTTTAACCAGATAACTTTCACCGAGATTAGCAATAGGCATAAAAGGGACGCCGAACGCAGCAGCCCTGAGACTCGAGATCACAGTGTAACAAGAATTTTCATTAAATCTGACTCTTCCCTCTTCAACACAACGACGGAAGTTTGGCGCAAGGCCAAATTCTGCCTCAAAGCTTACAAAACCCGCTGCCACCTCTTCTACGCAATCCGCAAAACAAAGAAGATCAAAATCATAATTTGCAGCGGTTTTCATTACTTTAAGATTCTTCTTCCCCTGACGAGCAAGCTCCCTTGCAAATGCAGAGGGAATGCGCTGGAGGAGAAGACCCCCCATTGCCAACCTGTCTCCGTCTGAGACAAGAGAAGCAGCTTCTTCAATAGTCCTTACTTTGCTCAAAATTTAACACCACCTCTTCCACTTTTACCTATTAGCTTATCACAGACATGACCTATGCCAAGTCATAAAAGTAGCGAGACCGCTAAAGCGCTGGTTATTTGAGTAAGACTGGAAAAGGATTTCAATCATGGTTTATTTGTAACGTGCTTGTAAAATCATGGGTGAGATCCTTCTTAATCGGTAAAGCAAAATGGCTATTGGGATTGGGTGGCATTTTACTGATAGTTGCAACAACTGTCATAACCCTGATCTCACCTCGTTTTGCCTTAGATACGCCCCTTATAAAACACCCTGTGATTTTGCTCGTCTCGTTGATGATTTTCTCTGGAATAACATATTTTGTTATTTCCTACCGGTCTGCCAATTTAATTTCTTCAAAAGGACTTCTTATTTTCACTATTACTCTAGGATTAGCGCTTCGTATAGTAACCATATTTTCGACACCGATTCTTGAAGATGATTATTTCAGATATCTATGGGATGGAGCAGTAACGTCAAAGGTGTATAGTCCTTATGAGTACTCACCTGAGCAAATACTCAATGGTAACGGTGCAAAAGCTATTCCATTCGCTCTTAAAAATCTTGCCAAGGAATCAGGAGAGATCATTCATCAAATCAACCATCCGCAACTCAAAACCATATATCCGCCAATTGCACAATCGGCCTTTGTAATAGCTCATTGGCTAAAACCCTGGAGCGTCCTCTCATGGAGGATAGTTCTCCTATTCTTTGATATCATTACATTAATTCTTCTCCTTAAGATTCTCCGAACCCTAAATCTTCCAAATTCGGCCGTATTGGTATACTGGTGGAACCCCCTGCTGGTTAAGGAAACATTTAATTCGGGACACCTGGATGTCATTGCCTTTCCTTTTGTTTTGGGAGCCCTGCTTCTAAGTCTGAGAAAAAATTACCTCTGGTCAGTGGTTCTTTTAACATTATCAATTGGTGTGAAATTGTGGCCGATGGTACTCATTCCCCTGGTCCTTCGACCCTTAACAAAGAAACCTAAACTGTTACTGTCTGCAATAGGACTGTTCTTCTTAATCCTCGTTCCTTTAATGATTCCTTACTACACGACTGGCATTAATGAAAGTTCCGGATTACTGGCTTTTGGACAGAGCTGGCAGAATAACGATTCAATATTCAAAATACTCGTCTGGGGTTCTCAATTGATTTTGGAAATGCTGGGAAAACACCCGGGCGACGGGCAATTTATCGCAAGGATACTAGTTTTTATCCTCATAATAGCATGGATTTCTTATGTCAGTTCTCAAGATATTAATGAGCCAAAAGAGCTTTTCGAGAAATCTCTTTTGATAATAGCCGCAGTATTTCTACTCATTCCCACTCAGTATCCATGGTACTACTCCTGGATGCTTCCTTTTCTGGCAGTAGCCCCACGACCATCTCTGCTGTTGCTCACTCTAGTTCTCCCTCTTTATTATCTTCGCTACTATTTAGAACCCAGAGGGATGCTCGCTTATTTTAATTACCTTGTTGTGTGGATTGAATTTGTGCCTGTCTGGATTCTTTTAATAGTCGAATGGCGCTCTGAGACGAAAACAATACTTCCTGAACAATTAAGAATTGTTACGTGATCAATTTTCAGAAGAACTAAATGATTTTTTAAGATGAACTTTACTTATTATATCCTTTAATTCCCTTTTAATCTTTTCAGCCTCGTCCTTGCCGATCTCTATGATGTGCTCGGCTCGATGAAAATCTGATACACCCACGCCGGTAAGATCCGGTGTTATCAGAAAGTCTACGGGAAAACGCTCCAGAACATGGCTTATCAGTTGCTTCTGATTTAATAATATACTTCTCTTTAAGATACTAACAACACTCAATTTATCGAAAACATATTTGATATTTTTTTCATCCATTAATTTATTTTTATCACCTTTTGCAAATGACTTAATGATCTCAAAAATCGAATTAAAACCTGAGTTAACGCTCATTGAGTCCGAATTATTCTTTTTCTTGTGAACTATAGAATGATCTATTGATCCAGTAATAACGTCCACACCAACAACAAAATCTGAACCAAGCTCTCTAACTGCTCGAACCGGAAGAGGTTCTAATATTCCTCCATCAACGAGGAGCCTATTATTAAACACAACAGGAATAAAAAGGCCAGGAATTGCAATGCTTGCGCGGACTGCTGATATAAGATCACCATCGGTAAAGGTGACGACCTCTCCATTATTCAGATCAACACATACAGCAGCATATTTTTTATTTAACTCCCCTATGTTCTTCTTCTCTAAGGATTCTTTCAAAAATTTTATTATCTTTTTGCCGCTCATAAAACCCTTTTTCGACAGAGTAGGACTTAAAAGCAGTGGGATGTCTCTGAGTTTAATTCCAACCGCACCTTGTTGTAAATCCCCTAGTTTGTCAGCAGCATAAAAGGCACCGACGAACGCGCCCATGCTAGTCCCAGAGACAGCACTAAATTCAATTCCTGCGTTTTGCAAAACGCTTAGGACACCTATGTGGGCAAATCCCTTAGCCCCACCGCCACTGAGGGCAATTCCGAGTTTCATGCTTAATATTTAACCATAATTTTTATAAGATGTATTAATTCATCGTTACAGGGACAGGGGCAAGACATAGAGAAATTACCCCCACCTTAATCCTCCCCATCAGATGGGGAGGAGAATTTTATTCCCTTAAGGGGCATAAAAGACGAGGTGTATCCTTGAAATATAGAAGGGACTGATCCCCACATCAGTCCTAACACTAATGCCTGTTCGGGGAACGGCCCCAAACTTCTCGTAAGACACAAGCTCGTGAAACATAATTCTCACCAGAAAGCCTGCCCTGGATTAATTCGAAGTGACTGCTGGTCTACCAGGTTAACTATCGTTCCAAATATATAAAGAAATCTTCAGTGGGGTTAGAAAACCCCATCTATCGATAGACGGGACATTCCTGTCCCGATTAAATATATGATTCATAAAGAATTCAAAAAATCTTTAATTAAGGGTGTAAGCTTCTCATGTTCAATGAGGAACGAATCATGGCCATAGGGTGCATCGATCTCGTGATTGACAACGCAAACATCATTTGTCCTAAATGCCTCCACCAACTCTACCGACTGGTATGAGGGATAGAGCCAGTCAGAGGTAAACCAGGCCACAAACGCCTTTAGAGAACCTACCCTTTTAAAGGATTCTTCAAGACTGTTACATCCTTCTGCAGCATCATACAAATCTATAGAACGCATAAGATAGATATAGCTATTGGCATCAAACCTTTGCACGAACTTGCTCCCCTGATATAACAGGTAATTTTCGATTTCAAATTTGCTGTCCAATCTAACCTTCATTGTGCTTGGGTCATTGTGACTTCTGCCGAACTTCTCCCACAACAATCTGTCGCTAAGGTAGGTTATATGTCCCAGCATTCTTGCGATAGCAAGACCTTTATTCGGAGGCTCTTTACCATAGTAATTCCCACCGTCCCAGTTCGGATCATCCATAATAGCCCGTAGTCCCACCTTATGCATCGCTATAGACTGTGGCGTTGACCTCGCGGCGGTTGCTATCAGGATTATTGAATCGACCAGTTGTGGATAAAGCAGTGCCCACTCGATTGCCTGCATTCCACCCATTGATCCCCCGGTAATCGCACGGATGCCTTTAATTTCCAGATGATCTATGAGCTCCCTCTGTGTGCGAACCATATCGCTTATCGTAACCAATGGAAAGGATAATCCATATGGTTTTCCCGTTTCGGGGTTAATTGAAGAGGGACCGGTGGTGCCGTAGCAGCTACCCAGAATATTTGCGCAAATAACAAAGTATTTACTCGTATCGAATGCTTTGCCCGGGCCAATCATCACATCCCACCATCCAGGATATTTGTCTTCTTCGCTATGCTTTCCTGCAGCATGCGCACTCGCAGTGAGTGCATGTTCTATTAGTATCACATTATCTCGATTTTCATTTAACTCACCGTAGGTCTCATAGGCGATGGTGATCGGCCCGAGCTCCTGGCCGTTTTCCAAAGTGAATTTTTTGGGCGGATGTGCAAATGTATATGTCTCGGTTTTGACAATTCCTACGGAACCGTGCCCAACAATGATTACAGGTGACTCACCAAATTCCTGAGAAGACATTCTTTAATTAATAAGCCCCAATTATCAAATCACAAATCCCAACAAGCATAAAACTCGAAGTTTGTGAATTGGCACTTGGAATTTGCTGCTTTTTTGTAATTTGGCGCTTGTGATTTGGAATTTATAGTTTCATGCCTTTACCTTCTGCGACTTTTCCAAGGCCTGATCAATATCCCAGAGAATATCATCCAGCGTTTCAAGACCTACAGATATTCGAATCATATCCGGAGTTACGCCCGCAAGTAATTGTTCTTCCTCATTCAGCTGTCTATGTGTCGTTGAGGCCGGATGAATAATTAGAGTTTTCGCATCTCCCACATTTGCGAGATGACTCAATAATTGTAGGCTCTCTATGAACGTTACGCCGGCCCCCGGGCCACCCTTAATACCGAAGGTGAAGATCGAACCGGCACCCTTCGGAACATATTTCTTTGCAAGCTCATAATAGGGACTGTCTTTGAAACCAGAATAGTTAACCCATGTAACAGAGGGGTGTTCCCTCAGGAATTTCGCAACGGCCATTGCATTAGAGCAGTGTCTCTCCATTCTCAGGTGCAGGGTTTCTAAACCCTGGATGAAGAGAAAGGAATTAAATGGGCTAAGAGCAGGGCCAAACGTACGAAGCGTCTCAACGCGCGCCTTCATTATGTAGCCAAAGTCTCCAAATGTCTCATAAAACCTGATACCGTGATACCCTTTCGAATGCTCCATCATAACTGGAAAGTTTCCATTGTCCCAGGGAAACCTTCCGGATTCGATGAGTACGCCTCCTATTGACGTCCCATGTCCACAGATAAATTTAGTTGCTGAGTGGACTATTATATCGGCACCAAACTCAATTGGCCTGCAAAGGTATGGCGTTGCAAAGGTATTATCAACTATTAGAGGTATGCCAGCTCCATGTGCTATATTCGCAACTGGCTCAATGTCAAGAATATTCCCCAACGGATTGCTTATGGTTTCTGCAAAGATTGCCTTTGTATTTTTGGTTAGAGCGGCTCTGAAATTCTCGGGATCATCGGGGTTAACAAATTTTGTCTCTATTCCAAGCTTCCTGAAACTCACGTCAAACTGCGAGTATGTTCCCCCATAAAGCGTGCTTGACGAAACCAAATTATCTCCAGATTCTAAAATGGTAAATATTGACACCATTTGTGCAGCCATTCCAGAGGCCACAGCCAGAGCTCCCCTGCCGCCCTCAAGAGCAGCCATCCGCTCTTCGAAAACCGCATTGGTAGGATTCATAATTCTTGTATAAATGTTCCCAAACGTCTGAAGATTGAATAAGCTTGCAGCATGGTCACAACTATCAAAAACATATGCGGTTGTCTGATATATAGGGACTGCACGCGACCCTGTTACGGGGTCTGGCAGCTGGCCAGCATGGAGACAAAGTGTTTCAAAACCAAATTTTCTATCTGGCATTTTTTTCTCCAGTAATTACTCAGCCGCGAATTAGAATGATACACGATTCATGATGCACGATGCACGATACATGATTCATGATGAACTTTTACTTTTTTCCCTGCATCTTGCATCCTGCATCGTGTATTAAAAAGGTAACCACTTCGGTCTCTTGGAAGATATAATACCTCTATTTACACCAACAAAATTGAGTCCACCGAATAGACGCGCGTGCTCGATCTTCATACATCGATTCATCACTACAACAAGTCCGGCGTCTTCTGCTATTTTTGCCGCTTTCTCATTTATAACACCAAGTTGCATCCAAACAACCTTTGCCCCAATTTTTACAGCCTGTTCCACAATCGGAGGTACATCTTCTGGCTTCCTGAAAATCTGCACTACATCAACGGGCTCAGTTATGTCAAGAAGGCTCGGATAGCATTTCTCTCCCAGGATTTCCTCGTAGGTGGGATTAACAGGGATAATCCTGTAACCATGATCCTGAAGATACTTTGCAGCAAAAAAACTCGGACGATGCCAGTTTGCCGACAATCCCACGACTGCAATGACATGATTTTCTTTTAAGATGCGCCCTATTTTCTCTATATCATCCATTTTCTTATCAGTAGTTCACAACTTAAATGCTATATAATCTTCCAAGAATATTATAAATCTACCTTAGAATAATGATTATCTACAAATTATAATTAGAACACTGGTATGTTATTAAGATAGTCGCATGCGGAATTTAAGGAAATTCAAGTTATATTTATGGACACAATTCGGGTTGATAATTTATAATTAATGGGTAAAAATTAGTCAGAATTTAATTTTAATGAAAAAGGCCCTAGCAAGTTTACTTCTTATCTATCTCTCATTAATCCCCATCCTCAACTTTGGCTGCGGCGACGTGAAAACTTCTTCATACTTCACTCCTCCAAAGAGTAAATTAGATAGATATGAAGCACTAGAAATATTTGACTTCGAGACGGCAATCCCGGATTTTCCCAAAGAAGCATTGACCAAAATACCGAACGATGTTGAAAAGCTTTTAAAAACTGAAAAGGATTCATTCAAAGAGGTAAGCCGTGGGAATATCGGGCAAATCCCTGCCGATAAGACCCTGGTGCTTCTTGGTGAAGTCACCAATTATGTTCCTGGCACAGATTTCAAGTTTGAAGGCGGAGCAGTCAAATTCGGCGAAGTCACGGTATCTTTAAAGCTTGCACTGGTACAAAAAGACTCGGGAATAGAAATCACATCTGGCGAGGTAAGTGGCTTCAGCTCACTTGCGATCCTCAGGTCTGGCCATCTGGGCAAAGATATGTATGAAATTATAGCCAACGAAATAGTAAAATTTATTTCTGAAAATTATTGAATATAAAATTAAAATCATGTAAAAATATTAACTAATGGGAGGATGGGCATGACACAAACTAAAAAGATTCTAAATAAAATTTTCACAAAAAAATTCGTGGCGATATTGATCGGTAGTACTATTTTATTCGCCAACTTAACCAAGTCTGAGGAGAGCGCTGATCAGAATGAAACGAATACTAGCAGTTTAGGTGCCAAAGACTTTTATCAGACTGGAAGAAAAGAATATCTGAAATTTACACCCCATGCTTTCAACAATGCCATAGAAAATTTTAACAAAGCACTCAAGCTCGATCCTAATTTTGCCCCAGCATACGCAGGCCTTGGAGAGGTCAATTCATTCATTGGTTTTTACAGGCTGGAAGTAAAGGATCAGTATGAGCCATTTTTTAATCAAGCATATCAAAACATACTTAAAGCACTCCAATATGGCCCTAACCTTTTGGAAACACAGCGAGCTCTTGCCATAAACTATCTTCACCTTAGTAGAGAAAACGATGCCAAAGCAGCTGCTAACCGTGTTTTACAGATGGATCCCAACGATGCCGAAAGTCATTATATCATCTGGGCCGCCAATGGGAAGAAACCCAATGACCAATCTATCTGGAAGGCTCTGATATTAGATCCCAATCTCGTGATGGCTCACGTCGATTTGGCAACTGCTTACTTTTTTAATACACGAGACTATAATAAGGCAGCCGATCACTACAAAAAGGCAGTAGATTTAGCTGATTCCCCACAGTTACATAACTACCTGGGAACAACATTCAGGTCTCAAGGTTATTTCCCAAGGGCAGTATCGGAATACACGAGAGCTATTGATCTTGATCCCAACTTTGCCCCAGCCCATATGAACCTGGGAATTACCCTTTTTTATATGAAGAAATATAATGAGAGTATCGAAAGCGAGAGGAAAGCGATTTCTATAAACCCAAATTATCCCGACTCCTACTTTTTCCTCGCACGCAGCTACGAAGCCACAAATAACCCTCAAATGGCGATTAAAAACTATAACTTGTTTCTTGACCTTGTAAGTGAACAGGAAAACTATTCCAATTACATATCAACTGCTAAGAAGAGCCTTGCAAAGCTTCAAGGTGGCTCATACAACAAATAGTGATTCTGGTTTACGTGGCTACTGCGAGCAGGCACGACTTTTAAAGGTTCATTCCTAATAGCCTTTGTCGCCATCGTTAAATAAAATTCTGTTGCGACTCCTATCGGTTAACGTGTAATATTGTTATTTAGATGGACCGTCAGATTGGTGACAATTCAAACTTAATAAAACTTTCATTCGGATTGGAATCTAGTTCAAGTCTTTGGAATATAGTTTTTGAGGGATTCGATCAAGATGTAATCTTGATATCTAGATTCGAGGGAAAAGATCTAGAATCCAGAGATCTACTTAACAGATTTGGCTATATACTTAACAAAAAATATCCGGGCTGTGTTGTCGATCCTACAGAATCAGGATTTTCAATCAAAAAGTCATTCCCTATGAATGACGTATCAATCATACGTGAATGGTCAGTGCTCATGAACAGCATACGAGAAGAAATAATAGGCCTTATTGGACAATCAGAGTGTTAAACTATTAGACGATGAAACCCTTCTCATAGCAATTATATTTCGTATAAGTTTCTTAAGGCAAAGAGAAAGAAACTTTAAACTCTAAGAAAACAAATGCTATCTCGACCTTTGTCCACCCGAGTCGAAACAGGATATACAGGTCGGGGAAATGGTATTCCTTAAAAAAGAGCAATATTGGATCGTCAAAGAAGATCTGAGAAATCAAAATTTTACATGGTCTTTATGCAATACCTTAGCACTTTTTACGATAAGATACTGAAGAAAAAGGAATTCTCAGAAATATTTCATGATAGAAAAATAATATAGGCCATCCCGAAGAGGGGATTCAATCATGAACCCATACCTTGGGACATGATCAACGATCACAAGTTTTGACTACTTAAAGGACAGTAACGTCACCTGCAATTATCCTCTCAATCTCCCCGTTGTCCTTTTTTATGAGTAAGAATCCATTTTGATCTAAGTCGTATGCTATACCTTCAATGACATTGCCATCGATCCTAACTCTCACCCTTTTATTCAGGTCTCCCCACCTTTTTTTCCACTCACCAATAATATTTGACTTTCCTTTGCTATTGAACTCGTCGTACCACTTTTCAAGCAGGTTTATCAGGTTCGCTGCAAATTCAGACCTATCTACTTCACACCCTAATTCTTCCCTGACAGAAGTAACAATCTCTGAAACCTCACCCATCAAATTATTCATCACCTCTCGTGTCATATTCAAGTTTATTCCTAACCCCACTAAAACAAACTCAACTCGCTCTCCATCAGGCTCCATCTCCGTTAAGACTCCAGCCACCTTCCTTCGATTGATCAGCAAATCATTGGGCCATTTTATTTGAGACTTGATCCCATGTGAATTAACAGTTTCAAAAAGTGCAATAGAACTCACCAGTGTCAGTATGGTAGCATCTTTTGAGGAGATCGAAGGTCGAAAAATTATCGACATATAGAGGTTAAAACCAGGCGGTGAAATCCACTTCCTCTGAAGCCTACCCCTACCCTTTGTCTGTGTATCCGTGATAACGACAGTTCCTTCGGCTGCACCTTCCTTCGCTAGATCAAACGCGACATCATTCGTTGATTCCACTTCACGATAGAACCTTATTACCCTACCGAATGTCTTTGTCTTCAGATGCTTATTTATGAGTCTTTCCATCTAATAATATTTATAATAAATAAAGAGAGCGAACGCAAGCATTCCAAATTTTGAAGAAACGAATACCCGTTCTGATTTTAATGTAACCTCAATTAAAAGTCCATATCCTTACTCATTATATTGAGGACTTTATTGAGTCAATGAGTCCCGAGCGTTGTTATGTGACAAAATAGCAGCCTTGAAAAAGGCCATCTTAAGGATTTGTGTTAATAATCAAAGCAAAATAGAAGGGGGTAATCACAGTTGACGGGAGCGGTTCACTGTACTGCTCCCCTTTTCTCAAGCCCTGCTTAAGTTGGACTCGTGAAGAATGGTATCCTTCCTTGCGATTATTGTTAACTCCGTTTCCAAACAATTTTATAGGTCTTTCTCTAACATAAACTATGGCAGTGTTATAGGAGAGGTCATATGCTTGAAGGAAAAAAGATTTGTTTGCGAAGGAATATGCAGTCAGAGATGAAAGTTTGCTTGACTTGAGCTTATCTTTGCGAGAAAATGGGAAAAGAAAAGGTTTATGTGTAAAATGGGTTTAAGTGTGTTATACTGATT
>DASWID010000006.1 GCA_036397855.1 Thermodesulfobacteriota bacterium
CAATGATATGTCTTTCACAATTATTCTCTTAACAGTTGAGTCAAAAAAATTGGGGAGTAATGTCGCAACTTCCAATCTCACTGGTCTTTAACCCTCTTGAAAGCACCGTAAGCATCGGAAATGAATTCGTCAATTTCCCCGGAGGGCCCGATAACGAAATTTATTTCATCAATCATGTTTATAGAGGGCCATCTGAGGATGTAAGAGTTGTAGTTCAAGTGTTCGAGTTTTCCCGGATATTTCCCCGGTCCCGCTTCAATTCTCAGATCTTTTTTCTCCTGAACCACTTTGAACGTTCCATAGAGCTGGTTTTCATAATTTCCCACGTATGCCCTGAGTTCTTGGCTTGGAGGTTTGGGACTTTCCGGAGGGGACCCAACCGCTGTTAGCTTGTCTAGCATAGCCATCCTTTTCTTTATTTCAGCCTGCATGTCGTAGTCTGCCTTACCAAGATATTGCTCAAGTATGTATGCGCGTATTGCCTCGGGTAGCACGGTAAAGTTCAGGTTAGCGAGAACGGTAATCCCCAGATTTAGCTCCGGCACCAGGACAACCACAGTGCGTATACCCTCATATCCACCCCCCTTTTCAACTATCTCGTGATTTTTCCAGTGGTAACTTCCCCATCCCATGCCAAAGCTGAATCCCGTTTTCTCGCTTATAGGCGGGAGTTCTGCAAAGCCAGGGGTTTCCACCATACTAGGAGCAAACATATCTTTTATGGTCTCTGGCTTTAGTACTCCCTTTCCTTTATATGTACCTCCGTCCAGTAGCGTAATCATCCATTTTGACATATCTGAACCAGTCGAGACCATATCTCCGGCGGCACCCAGGATCTCCCCCCTGTTCCAGGGTATTGCCTGAATTTCCCCATCGATCTTTGCGTGGGGTGACGCAACATTCTCTTTGTCCAGCATTCCGGGAAAACCAGTGCGGTTCATTTCGAGGGGCTTTATCAAACGCGTATTTACAACATCTTCCCAGGTCGTTTTACCTAGTTTGCCTGCTACCTGACCTGCGATAAAAAATCCTATGTTAGAGTATGTGGCCTCCTCTCTAAAACTGTGTGATGGCTCGATGAGTCGCACCCTGTAGAGAACCTGTTCCCTATCGTAACCTAGGTTACCTAACAGATCGCCACCGAAAGCGGGAAGCCCTGTGCGGTGAGCGAGGAGGTCGCGAGGCGTAGAATATCTAGTTGGGTATGGCTGCATCAGTGCGAATCCAGGGAGTACATCAATTACCTCCTCGTCCCATGTTACCTTTCCATCATCCACAAAAGTACCGATGGCTGCAGAGGTAAAGGTTTTGGTCACCGATGCAAGCTGGAATATCGTGTTTTCATCTACCTTTTCCTGTGTACCGACCTTCCTCACACCGAAGCCTTTCAGATAAACAACTACTCCATCTTCTACCACTGTTACTGAAACTCCCGGGACATTATATTCTTCTCTTGTTTTTTCAATAAAAGCATCGAGATCTTTCTCATCTAGTTTGCTTTCCTGCGCATTTGATCCCGCAACCCCGAATCCAAATACAAGAAATGCAGACATTAAAATAGGCAATGCCCTGAACACAATGTCACCTCCTTAATATTTTTCATAGAAATTCATTACACCCAGCTTAATATATAAACATTAATAACAAAATGGGTTCCCCAATTATAATCGGGCTCAATGTTAAAATTAAGCCCTGATGTGTTTATCGGCTAATTCGAAAGGAAAGAAAGTCGAATAATAAAAAATAGAAACCGCCTGAGACTTTGAAATAATGAGTAATTAAAAACGGAATCCTCTACTTTTTTACAGACTGGGTCAGATTGGAAATTTTTCGCCCAATAATATCTGATTCATAAAATTCTTTTAACTTGTTGATCTGGTCTAATAAGCTTAAAAATCCTTTTCCGAATTCGGTGAATTTATATTCAACTCTGGGCGGAATCTCAGGGTAGGAATTTTTTTCCAAGATTTTGTATCTTACCATCTTCGATAATCTTTCATTCAGGACATTTGTAGTGAGTCCATCCACACTCCTAACCATGGCTCCGGGCCTGTTAACACCATTTTTGATCAATTGCAAGGTTTGTATTGACCACTTACAACCTATGATGTCTTCAACGATCCTGAATACCTCTGAATTTATTGTTTTCTCAGAATGTAATTTTGCCATATTTTCCGCATTTGTTACCAATTTGTGACTACTTTACCAAAAAGTGCTCACTTGCGTAAAGAGAAACCTTTTTATATTATAGGTGAATAGCGATTATGTGAAAAGGAGGAAACAATGAATAGAAAATATTTTTCAAAAAGCTCATCAATTCTATTATTTTTGCTCATATCACTGTCAATAAACCTGCCCACTGGGTTTTCTGAAGAAAAAGAGCAAAAAGCTTCAGACGCAGCCGGAAAGACATTGTATCAACGTCTTGGTGGATACGACGCAGTCGCAGCTGTAGTCGGAGAATTGTTTGCTCGCATGATTCCAAATCAGCAACTAGGTAAATATTTTATCGGCTTGAGCGATGATTCGAAAAAGCGGGTACAGCAACTGACCGTGGATTTCGTATGCAGCGCAACTGGGGGACCCTGTATTTATACCGGTAGAGATATGAAGACATCTCACGAGGGATTGGGGATTACAGACAGCGACTGGGACGTTTCTGTAAATATTCTGGTTGGAATCTTGGATGAGTTTAAGGTGCCAGAACAGGAGAAGAAAGAACTACTTGGTATCGTCTCGGGTCTAAAACCCTCGATTGTTGAAAAATAAGAAAAGGGGGGTCAGGCTTTGTTATTCCGTCAAGATACATACCTAGCCCCAAAAACTTATGCGGGATACCTAATGTTTCTATAAAAGCTCAAGAATTAGCATCTCTTTTAAGACCCTTAATAAAATGAAGTTCGTTGATAAGCGATTCCAGTTTATCCAAATCTATCTCATACTTCTCGGAAATCTTTCTAAGCTTGCTTCGTGACAATTCATACTCACCCGTTGAAGAATTACCTCTTGAAATCTCGGGATTCCATCCTTCGTCACGCACTTCGAGCCTTACAACATCCCAGCGGGAGTAATGCCCCAGAGAATCGAATACAGCCTTTACAGCCTTAATCTGATTTGCGTAACAATCTGTATATAAAATTGCATCCTTTTCAAAGCATGGCTCAACAAGATATCTACCTGCGGGATTTACTATCGCGCTACCACCCTGAGCCCAGTTGTAATTTATGTGTCCACCGTCTCTTATATAATGCCACCTCTCCGGAAAATCCTCCGAAGTAAGAAAACCACATGCACTGAGCACAAATGCACCTGCCTCGAACGCATGTACCCTTATCAATGATTGAAGGTTACACAATCCACCACCAGGACTGGTGTCTGCATCAAGGAGCTTGTCCTCTCCTCTTTTCCAATTCCCTGGCCAAACTGCTATATGAAAGTCTTCTCCTCTATGAATCATGGCTGCTCTGACGAGAGGCATATGGTTTTCCCAGCAGATAAGCCCTCC
>DASWID010000007.1 GCA_036397855.1 Thermodesulfobacteriota bacterium
GCATTAAAAGTTATAAAAGATAGCGAAGAACTCGTAATTATAGGATATAGCTTTAGATACGAGGATTCTAATTCATATCTACTACTTTCAGTTCTACCGGCTGATAGTAAAATAACTATTGTTGATCCCAACCCAGAACAAATTATAGATAAGATAAACAGTAAAGGCTTTACAAATATAACCACTTATAATTCGTTACGTAGTTATTTAACAAAGATTCATAATTAATTATTTTTTTAATTCACATACAATGAATCAAATATCATCTTTCAAAAAATTCAGGAGACCTTGACTTAATGGTAGACATAAATCCTCGAATCTTCAGAGAGTATGATATTAGAGGAGTAGTCGATGAGGACATTGATGAAGCAGTGGTCGAGACAATAGGCAAAGCCTATGGAACATACATGAAAAAGATCGGAAAAGATGGTGTGACTATTGGACACGACTGTCGACTCAGTTCTCCCAATCTTTCTGAAGCAATGATCACCGGCATTACATCCGCTGGGGTCAATGTTGTTGACTTAGGTATGGTTACAACTCCGATGGTCTATTTCTCCCTTTTCAATCTCGACGTTCACGGGGGAGTTATAATCACGGCAAGTCACAACCCAAGCCAGTATAACGGAATTAAACTCTGTGTGGATAAGGATTCACTCTTTGGAGAAGGCATACAAAAAATCAGAAAAATTGCTGAAGGAGGAAATTTCGTCAAAGGCACCGGGAAGGTCGAGACCCACGACATAATGGATAGTTATTTAGATTATCTAAGAAAAAACGTTGAAATCGATCCCGGGCTCAGAGTAGCGATTGATTGTGGAAATGGGATGGTCGGTATTGTAGCACCAAAGATTTTAAGGGACTTTGGTTGCGAATTAACAGAGCTTTATGTCGAACCCGACGGAAGGTTTCCCAATCATCATCCAGACCCAACTGTAGAGGAAAATATTAAAGACCTCATTAATGCCGTCGGGAGGCAAGGGCTTCAAGTAGGTTTAGGGTTTGATGGAGACGGTGATAGAATTGGGGTCGTCGATGAAAAAGGAACTATAATATGGGGTGATATGCTGGTTCTTATATTTGCCCGGGAAATTTTAAAGCATAATCCTAAAGCGAAGATTATAGGAGACGTGAAGTGCTCGGGGAGGCTATTTAAAGATATCGAGAGTCATGGCGGCGTTCCAATAATGTGGAAAACCGGACATTCCCTTATAAAGAATAAAATGAAGCTTGAAAGTGCGGCTCTAGCAGGCGAGATGAGCGGCCACATATTCTTTGCTGACAGATATTACGGCTATGATGATGCCCTTTATGCCGCACTGAGAATACTTGAGATCATTTCCAAAACTGGGAAAAGGACATCGGAATTACTGGAAGGTGTTCCAAATGCTTTCTCAACACCCGAGATACGGGTTGATTGCCCAGATGATACGAAATTCAAATTGGTGAATCAAACAAGAGAAGAGCTTAAGAAAGATTATAGAGTAATAGATATAGATGGCGTTAGGGTTGAATTCCCAGATGGATGGGGTCTTATTAGAGCCTCGAATACCCAACCAGCATTAGTTCTAAGATTTGAAGCCGATTCACCTGACAGGCTTGAGGAAATACGTTCTATAATTGAAGATAAATTGGAAATTGCCAGGGATATGTTGAGTTAACTCTTGCTAATCTATTAATTAGTACCGGTTAAAACAGGATTAAATCGATAATTCACATATCGTTTCTCGGATGGCTACAACTCGAATTGGTTACTGTATAACACGATCACATATAAACACTGGAGGACTCTTACATGCAGACCTATGACATTGTAGTGATAGGTGGCGGGGCAGCAGGACTAACGGCTGCTACTGGATCCGCAAAGTTTGGACTTAAGGTTGCAATAATTGAAAAAGAGAAATTAGGGGGTGACTGCCTCTATTACGGTTGTGTTCCGAGTAAAACTCTTATTCGTTCAGCAAAAATTGTTTCATTAATTAAAAGGGCGCATGAGTTCGGCCTTCATAAGGCTAATGTGTCGTTTGAATTCGAAAATGTGATCAGCCATGTATGGGACGTAATAGAAAAAATAGGTGAGCACGACGATCCCGAGAGATTCAGGAAAATGGGGATCGACGTAATTTTTGGTGCGCCAAGGTTTATTTCCTCCAGAGAAATAGAGGTAGACGGAAAGAAGATCAGGAGCAAAAAATTCGTTATATCCACGGGATCCAGCTCTCTCATACCCAATATTAAGGGACTCAAAGAAACGGGTTATATAACACATGTTGATGTTTTTCATCTAAAAAAACTCCCCCCTTCCATAATTGTCATAGGTGCAGGGCCGATTGGAATCGAGATGTCTCAGGCGTTCGCAAGATTCGGCTCCGACGTAACTGTGATAGAAATGGAAAATCAAATTCTTCCTAAAGAGGACGTGGATATATCTAAAACACTCGAGAGTTGTCTGGCAAAAGAAGGCATAAGGTTCTACACAGGAACAACCGTAAAGCGTGTTAATAATGAGAATGGGAAAAGGGCCATCCTTTGTGTAAAGGATGGAAAAGAGGTCGTGCACAGGGCTGATGAAATCTTAGTTGCTGTTGGACGCACTCCCAACACAGATGGACTGAATCTTGAGGCGTCGGGAGTTGAACACACCGAAAAAGGCATAACGGTAAACAGCAATCTCAAGACAACTGCCAAAAACATTTGGGCATGTGGTGATGTCGTGGGGCCCTATCTCTTTACACACATGGCTGAATACCAGGCCGGAATAGTACTCAGAAACGCGCTATTCAAGTTATCCGCTAAGGTTGACTATTCGGCAGTTCCATGGACAACATTCACCGATCCAGAGGTGGCTCACATAGGATTGACAGAGAACGAAGCAATAGAAAAGGATCTGAATTACACTGTTTATAAATACAACTACAGCGATGTAGATAGAGCGGTTACGGAGGTGGAAGGTCACGGATTCGTCAAGGTCTTATCCACCGGGTGGAAAGGAAAGATCATTGGAGCTCACATAATAGGCCCGAGTGCCGGCGAATTGATTCACGAACTCATACTGGCAATAAGGAAAAGGTTAACGGTTAAGGATATCTCTTCAACGATCCATGTCTATCCTACACTCGCCCTGGGTACGAGACAAACTACAGATTTGTATTTCCACGAGAAATTCTTCTCACCGGGCTGGACTCAGAAGGTTCTGAGATTAGTCGTAAAGATACTTAAGTAGGAAACTAGTCCCCGAGGACTCATAGTTCAACTTACTTTATGTGAAGATTCGTATTAGTATGAAGTTGGGAAGCCACGCTCAAGGCGTTTTCATTCTTGGCAAGAAATAATAAGTCCTGATTCTAAAAAACATGGATATTCAGATTAATGAATTCGGGCATGACAGATTCTTGCCATTCCCGCGGATTACCCGATCAAGCCTGCACTCGAATGCATCGATCGGGTGACATTCGAGTACAGGCGTTAGCCGGAATCCACACTATTGTCAGGCGTAAACAGAATTACGTTTTAATACATCCTTTTAACTATTTCATTCGTCTAACTAGCTCAAATGATTAATGCACTTCGCCAACATTGGCCTGAATATCTGATGGAAGCAGCAGGACTGGGACTATTCATGATTTCAGCCTGTCTCTTCACCATACTTTTGGAGCACCCGGGTTCTCCGGTCCGTATGGCAATAAATGACCCTTTCTTCAGAAGGTTCCTCATAGGAGTAGCCATGGGCCTTACAGCAATCGGCATTATTTATTCACCCTGGGGAAAACAATCGGGTGCGCACATAAACCCATCTGTAACACTGACTTTCCTCCGTTTGGGAAAAGTGAAGTCTTGGGATGCCATCTTTTACATTATAGCGCAGTTTATTGGAGCGCTTCTAGGCGTTATCTTGGTTATAGCACTGGTTCGACACCTAATCACTCATCCTTCGGTCAATTACGTTGACACACTTCCAGGCCCCAGTGGAGCAATGGTTGCCTTCGTTGCCGAGTTAACGATCTCTTTTATTCTCATGACGGTCATTCTGATTGTTTCCAATACAAGAAGAATTGCTCGTTATACAGGTATCTTCGCAGGAATACTTGTCGCTATCTATATCACCTTTGAGGCTCCGCTCTCCGGAATGAGTATGAATCCAGCTCGAACATTTGGCTCTGCTATGCCAGCTCATCATCTTATGCACCTCTGGGTTTACTTTACGGCTCCAGTCCTGGGAATGCTTATAGCGGCAGAAGTTTACGTGAGGGTGATGGGACTGAGCAGCATTTCATGTGCAAAGCTACACCACCAAAATGATAAACGCTGCATACACTGCGGGTATCCCGGCGCAATAAAATCCACATCATTTAATGTAACAACAAAACAAAGGGCTTATATATGACCTTTATCAACATATGCAAAACAAAAATAGGAGGTTTTAAGATGAATAAATTCATCATAGCTAAAAGGGTCCTCACGGGCCTATTTGTCGCAGTCGTAATGGTGATCTTTCTCGTCCCGATGAGCAGCTTCGCCGCCAACGAACATACCACCATACCCTTTTACCCTTTACGGGCGTTAAGGTAAATGGTGGCACAGTTACACACACAAAGGTAGGTGATATGAAGCGAATGCCGATGGGACTGTGTCAAACGGGATGGTCTTCTTCAACATGACCAGCGCACCTGGTGAAGATACAATTGACGGCATAAAGCTGGACAGATGTCTAAAATCCTTCGACAACTTCACCATGTACGGGTAATTTTTAATAATCCTGAACTGGATAGTGCTTATTATGAAAAAAGCGAAAATAAGAAGCAAATCGGCGAATTAAAATTTCAGAGGTATTGAGAGTTTCTAAAATGGTACCAAACTTCAAATCCAAAATATCCTTATTTACGTAAATTTTAGGTTGGGAGGTTTAAAGATATGATAAAAATATTTACAATCGCGATTTTGGCGATAATTGTATTGTTTTTGTACACAACATTTAATAAAAGTGACCATTACCGATCAAGCAGGGCAGAGGATTCTCAAAACGAAAAGCTGGAAAAGGCAACCTTTGCCGGTGGTTGCTTCTGGTGTATGGAACCGCCTTTTGAGAAGCTGGAAGGAGTTTCGGCTGTAATATCCGGTTATACCGGAGGACACAAAACTAATCCAACCTATGATGAGGTCTCTGCTGGGGAAACCGGTCATTTAGAATCTATCCAGATTCTTTACGATCCATCCAAAATAACCTATTCGGAACTGCTAGACGTATTCTGGAGGCAGATAGACCCAACTGATCCCAACGGTCAGTTTGTCGATAGAGGCTCTCAGTACAGATCAGCAATCTTCTATAATAACGATGAGCAAAAACGTCTGGCTGAAAAATCAATGGAAGCGCTGGATAAATCTGGAAGATACGACAAACCCATTGTCACAGAGGTTATCAAAGCCTCTGAATTTTACAGAGCTGAAGACTATCACCAGGATTTTTACAAAAAGAATCCTGTAAGATATAAGACCTACAGATACTTTTCCGGCCGCGACAAGTACATTAAAAAGATATGGGGTGATGAAATGGAAACAAAAATTTCGGAAAACAAAAACGAAGCACAAAATAAACCAAGCAAAGATGAACTCAAGAAGAAATTAACTTCAATTCAGTACGATGTTACACAGAATAACGGGACCGAGAGGCCATTCGGCAATGAATACTGGGACAATCACAAAGAAGGGATTTACGTAGACGTTGTGTCCGGCGAACCTCTTTTCAGTTCGCTAGACAAGTTTGACTCCGGCACCGGATGGCCGAGCTTTACCAAGCCACTCGAGAAAGAAAATATTGTGGAAAGGCAAGACGACGGCTTATTCATGTCCAGGACCGAGGTTCGGAGCCAAAACGCTAATTCCCACCTCGGACATGTATTTGAAGA
>DASWID010000008.1 GCA_036397855.1 Thermodesulfobacteriota bacterium
GTCATGATCTTTGAGATCGTGAAAATTCTCTCTATAATTGAGAGTTGTGTTTTGACATAGAAATCGTCCACCATGTTCGGTCTGATTTTGTGTCTCTCTCTTAATAGCTCGATTATTCTGGTTTGGGCTACTGGCACGTCACCTGAATTTTTAACTGATACGGAAATATTATCTACATGGGAAATGCCCACGATCCTTTTTTGAAGTGTGGTATAGGGCAGTAAGATTACGTCATCCTGGTCTTTGCCACTGGGGGTCTGTCCAATGGGACTCATCACTCCAATAACCTTAAATGAGTTATTTCTAATTCTCACGGATTTACCAATAGGATTCTGATATCCGAAAAGATTATTCGCTACGGTCTTCCCGATAACGCAGACTCTTGCATCACTTAGGACATCTTTATTATTGAAGAAGTTTCCCTGGTCTGGAAACCAATCGTTAATATTTATGAAGTCTGTTGACACACCTACGATTGTTGTGAACCAGTTACGATTACCTGATACTACAGTCGCTGCTGTATCTATGATGGGAGAAACAAACGTCACCATACTCAGGTTACGTATGGCATCCGCATCTGCCGCGGTCAGGGGATTTTTGATATTTGATCTTGTTACGATACCAGTTCCAGCTCTCTTCCCGTAATTGACTATTAAAGAATTTCCTCCAAGGTTGGTTAATTGTTCTTCTATTATAGTCTTAGCCCCTTGCGTAAGTGCGACGAGCGTTATTACTGCAGCAACGCCAATTATTATGCCGAGTGTGGTGAGGACCGAGCGTAATTTGTTTGACATCACTGCATCATACGAAATTTTAAATGCCAATAAGAGGTTCATTTTTGTAATTTTTTCTAAATAGTATATGTAATTCTGGCCTGATTAAATCGAGTAACCAAGATAAACAAAAATTATTGAACCTTATACAATTTAGTTTATGCATCATTATCATGACAATTTTGCCTTTAAGCATTTGGAATTATAGTAGTATTCTTATCGGTTTATATGGTCTATATTACTACCACTGCATTCTATTAATTTATTTTTGTCCAGATATTCCTTAATTGCGTTCGCAAAAACCAGGTTAGCCTTGGAATTTGGATGGTTGTCTGTTCGAAAGATACTATATTCCGAAATTTTCGTTCCCTCGAATGAAGGAGTGAGATCAACATAATAGAGGCCACTATTTGTTACTATACTCTCCAATTCATGCTGTTCGCTTGGTGTTATTCCCAGATTTCCAACCACTATTGGAATCTTTTTTTCAGTGCTGAATGCACCGATCATCGAGAAAACTTTACGCATGTAATCTACTTGCTCCTCTGTAAAGGTGGAATTACCATCGATTCTCTGATTTTTATGCATATCTTTTTTCCCAAGGTTCTTAAGAAATTGTTTAAGGCTGCTTATTGCGAACGATTGAAAAAAGAATGGATGCCCTTTTTCTTTTACCTTATATGTACCTTCAAACAGTTTGTCTGGTGGGCTTTCAAAGTCGTTATATTCGCAAAAACCGATTACAATCATGTCAGGATCCCAATCCATTATCCTCTTTCTTATAACAGCCCAATATTGGCTTAAATAATATCCTCCTACTGCGAAGTTTATGAATTCATAATTCTCGCTCGGACAGCTTGTCTTGAATTTTTCTTCAAGTATCGAGTGATAAGCATCTTCGATATTCACACCTGCTGGCATAGTTAAGGAATCTCCGACAACAGCCACCCTTATGGTATTTTTTGGTTTAGTCATCGAATATTCCTTATCCCGAAGTCCTTCGGAGTTGGTTTTAAATCTGGCCATCTTGAAGTACGTATTGAGGTTTGGTTTGAGTTGGTAAACGATTTCTCGATCCCGAGAAGGTTCTATCAGTCCAGATAGACCTAGCGGGGTGACACTATTCATTTTTTCATAATTCAGGCTATCACTGCCGAAGATAGTATAGCGATAGGAGATCTCAAGCACTATGAATGATAATATTGAGGATAATACGAATATTGAAATCTTTATCAATAACCCTTTCTTGATCATTAGTTTCGCTCATCGAGGGGTAGAGTGTAAGCCTCTCTGATGTATGTTTCAGGAATCCTGGAATAATATAATATATTAGCATCAAATAAGCATATTATTCTAACTTGTAGAGATTGTTCTCTATTTTACATTTAGGGATCTAAGCTATACAATTTTTGTAAAATTTAATGACTAAAATCAAAATCTGCGGGATTACTAATTTAGATGACGCTTTTTTAGCTTTAGATTTAGGGGCCGACGCCCTTGGGTTTATTTTCTACAGGGATAGCAAGCGATATATTAGTTCAGAAGATGCGTTAAGGATTATCTCGAAGCTCCCCCCATTTGTCACGACAGTTGGGGTTTTTGTAAACCAAGGTGTGGAGGAGCTTAAATCTATGAAAAGAGAAATTGGGTTTGATCTTTTTCAGCTTCATGGAGACGAAGAACCAGATTATTGCAGAGAGCTAGGTAATTCAGTTATTAAGGCAATAGGAGTAAAAGATTGCATAAATCAGGACGATATCGACTCTTTTCCCGTACAAGCTTTATTATTTGATGCATACTCAACAGCGGAATTTGGAGGCACAGGAAGAAGTTTTAATTGGGGATTGCTGAAGGGTATAGCGTTATCAAAGAGCGTTATTCTATCGGGTGGACTTACCCCTGAGAATGTTGCCGAAGCTATCGATATTGTCAATCCCTATGCGGTTGATGTCAGCTCGGGTGTGGAAGACTATCCAGGAAAGAAAAACCCAGTTAAGTTAAAGGCATTCATAGCGGCGGTAAGAAATGGAGACTAGGTTAAGACTACCCGATGAAATGGGGCATTTCGGAAAATTTGGGGGAAGATATGTATCTGAAACACTTATGCCTGCTCTCCTGGAACTAGAGAGGGCTTATCGCCAAGTAAAGGATGATGCCAGATTTAGGGATGAGCTAAATTATTATCTAACTGAATATGCTGGTCGGCCGACCCCCCTTTATTTTGCAGAAAGAATGACGAGGAGACTAGGTGGCGCGAAGATTTACCTTAAACGTGAAGACCTAGCCCATACCGGCGCACATAAGATCAATAATACGATAGGTCAGGCCCTGCTCGCATCGCGTATGGAAAAAAGGAGGGTAATAGCTGAGACTGGAGCTGGACAACATGGGGTCGCCACTGCTACAGTCGCCGCTTTGCTAAATATGGAATGTGAAATATTTATGGGTCTTGAAGACACAAAGAGGCAGGCTATTAATGTATTCCGGATGAAACTACTGGGTGCGAAGGTTAATGAGGTCAAGTCTGGCACCCAGACACTGAAGGATGCGATGAATGAGGCCATGAGGGATTGGATAACGAATGTGAGGAACACATTCTATATAATTGGAAGCGTTGCCGGTCCTCACCCCTATCCCATGATGGTGCGAGACTTTCAATCTATTATTGGACATGAGGCAAGGAACCAGATATTAGACAAGGAATCTAGGTTGCCCGACCTTCTTGTCGCATGCGTAGGCGGGGGATCTAACGCAATGGGGCTTTTCTACCCGTTTCTGGATGATGAAGAGGTAAAAATGACTGGGGTCGAAGCTGCAGGATATGGACTCGAGACTGGAAAACATGCGGCCAGCATAGCCGCCGGCAAATTAGGCGTTCTTCATGGCAGTAAAACATATATCCTACAGGACAGTGACGGGCAGGTAACGGGTACACATTCGATAGCGGCTGGTCTTGATTATCCTGGTGTTGGGCCTGAACATTCCATGCTAAGTGATTTAAAAAGAGTTTCTTACACCGCTGTGACTGATGACCAGGCCTTAGAGGCATTTAGATTCCTTTCACAAACTGAGGGTATAATTCCTGCCCTTGAAACCGCCCATGCACTAGCCCATGCGATGAAAGTTGCACCGACTATGCCGAAGGATTCGATAATAATCATCTGCCTTTCGGGAAGAGGTGATAAGGATATCCATACTGTTTCCGGCACGTTAGGTTAACTGATTTATCAGTAGTAATTCATCTAAGAGAATTACCTTCCCTTTCTAAATAATCAACAGGTACTTGATGCTTCTATGACTATGGTATAAAATCGTGTACGAGGTGGGGATCTCTATTACAATATACTTTAAGGACATTCCTTTGACTTTTAGGAAGAAACAGTTAAATTCCCAGTATGTTATTTCCCCCAATTGCAGATTTGAAATCTCACATTTAGATATAAAATCTCCTTTAATCAAAATAACCCCCACAGAAATTCCCCGTCACAAATTAGATGATAATGAGATCGGTTTTATATAGTGTTCCCAGGTAACAGAGATGAGAATTGAACGAAAATTTCAGGAGCTCAGTGAAAAAGGTAGAGCGGCATTGGTAACATATATTACAGCCGGTGATCCATCACTTGAACTAACCCCAGATATTGTGTTTCGGCTGGAAAAAAGCGGTGCTGATATAATAGAGCTGGGTGTACCCTTTTCTGATCCAATGGCCGATGGCCCCGCAATCCAACTGGCTTCTGAGAGGGCGCTAAATAGCGGAACAACCCTCCATGGGGTTCTTGATGCGGTTAGAAAAATTAGGAAGCATTCTGAGATACCACTTTTGTTATTTGGTTACTATAACCCCTTCTTTGCTTACGGGTTAAAAAAGCTGGCAACCGATGCGAGTGAGGCAGGCGTGGATGGAATACTAAGCGTTGACCTGCCTCCAGAAGAAGCGGAGGAATTTAAGATTCATACTGATGATAAGGGACTTAATCTGGTTTTTTTATTGGCTCCTAACAGTACTGTTGAGAGGATTAATCTGGTCGCCGAGTATGCAAGTGGATTTGTATATCTGGTGTCCGTTACAGGCGTAACAGGAGAGAGACCGAATTTGGATTATTCGCTCGAACCTATTATTGATGAGATAAGAAAACATATCAGACTTCCGGTCGGAGTCGGGTTTGGTGTATCAACTCCTTCACAGGCAAGCAAAATCGCAAAGCTGGCGGATGCTGTGATTGTTGGGAGTGCGCTTGTAAGGATAATTGAAAAAAATGGTGATAATAAAGTTTCATTGCTTAGTAAAATTGGAGAGTTTGTAAGTGGCTTGAGCAAGGCCTGTGACAAGGAAGGAATCAATCATAGAGGTCGGAAAGTAAACTAATGATGTGATGTACATATGCAGGACGAACTTAGAAGATATTTGTTTATAGGTGATTTTGATTCATTGCTCCATGGGCTCTTCTCGAAGAGAGGTGAAGTAATTTGGGTGAGCTCGATTGAAGAAGCGTTAAATCAAACCGGGAATTTTACCATGATCATGATTGAAAAGAATTATTTTTCCAACGATGTTTCTAAGGAAATTAATGTACATTATCCAAACACCCCAATAATTGTGAGTGATATCGATAGGCCGTCAGAGCCTCCTCCCTGGGTCAGATTTGTTCCATTTAACGAGATACTTTCGGGTCAAATTGCAAGAGAGGAGAAATTCGCAAAGACTGAGCTTAGGGTGGAAGAACTGAGGAGAGTGCATAATGGAGCGAAAAAGATGTTGATACTGCTCCATTACAATCCCGACCCGGATGCAATTGCCAGTGCTCTGGCACTGAGAACGTTGCTAAAGAGGAATCGGCAGACCGCTATAATCGGTCATCTTGGAGAGAAGGTGTCGCGCCCTGAAAACGTAGCGATGATAGAACAGCTCGATATCGACCTGGAGGAACTCGATAATAAAGATATTAAAGATTTTGATTCAATAGCACTTGTTGATGTCCAACCACCGTACTTTGGCAATATTCTTCCCGATGTCGATAGTGTTATTGACCATCATCCTCAGGTTGGCTCTTTTAAGTGCAGGTTTTCTGAGATCAGGTCTGAAGAAGGGGCAACATCTACGATTTTGACAAGCTTCCTCCGTGCAGCTCAGGTTGAGATATCAGAAAGGCTTGCCACATGCCTTCTTTATGGCATTAAGACCGATACCGTGTCACTAAACCGCGACGCAAATCCCGATGACATAGATGCGTTTACCTTTCTTTATCCTCATGCAAACCTGGGATTATTAAGGAGGATTGAAAGGGCGGAGATTCCGCCTTCCGAGCTGAAGTGCTTCGGGAAAGCACTGGCGGACCACTGGATATCGGATGGCATTTTCTTTGTTAATCTAGGCAGGGTCAAGAGGGAATATTTAATCCCCAAGATGGCTGATTTTGGCATTCAGGTAAAGGGGGTTGGCTGGTCTATTGCATTTGGAATAATAAGCGACTCTTATCTTGTAATCTCGGTAAGAAATGTTGGTTTTAAGAAAAGCGCTGGCCGTATTGTCAGGGATTTGTTTGGAGAAATTGGGAGCGCTGGAGGACATAGGTCTGCAGCTAAGGCGGTCATATCCTTGCGAAAAATAAGAAATATCATAGGAAAGGGTTCGCAAGAACGCATAAGAAAATGGCTAACAAAGCAGTTTTTAAAATCAATAACTGAAAATTCTAACGAACAGAGTTGAAGCAATTAAGCACATAACTAGTTGAAGTCGAGGGAATCAGTATGGATCTTGTTCAAAGGGAAAATGTATCACTCGTTGTAATTGACATGCAGGAAAGGCTAATTGGTGCAATTCCTGAAGAAAAACGTGAACCAACCATAAAAAACGCGGCACTGCTGATTGAAGCGGCTAAAACTTTTGCGATGCCGATAACCGTGACTGAACAGTATCCAAAGGGATTAGGTCCCACAATCGCTGAAATTAAGGATCGCGTTGGAGACGGGTTCAAACCGATTGAGAAGGTGGTTTTCAGTTGTGCAAGATCTCCTGAATTTAAATCGGTGATTGAGGAAACACATAAGCGCCAGGCGCTTATTTGTGGGATAGAGACTCACGTGTGCGTGCTTCAGACCGTTATAGATATGATTAATAATGGTTATGTGTTATACGTCCCTGCTGATGCGGTCGCATCTAGAAAAGACCTTGACTGGGAGAAGGGCCTAAACCTCATAGAAAAGGCCGGAGCAGTTGTTGGAACAACAGAGACATTCATATTTCAGCTGTTGGAGCGCGCTGGGACTGAGGAATTTAAAAAGATTTCAAAACTTCTCAAGTGACCTCCTCCGAATCTTCATCCTTCGACTGGGCTCAGGATGCACGGTTTGGATATACATTATCCTATTAAGAGAGTATAAAGCCGTTCACACTGAGCCTGTCGAAGTGTGAAAATCGATGCGACTTAACATCATTCGACACTCCCATCCACCGCTATATCGATATACTAAGGACTCACTGCTCGGGATGAGCTGATAGCTAATCCAATAAACAGTTTGGATTAATGGCATTATGTTGGTGTAAGGTTATTACTCCTTAATAAAGGAGACGCGCCACTTTTAAGGTAATGCGGGGTTTGGAAACCCCGCCTGTCCATGATTGACCTAGAAAAGGGCAATCACACGATCACGTCAATCAAAGTGTCCCGCTATGTTTTCTTGACAATGGTCAGCTATAGGTCGGAACTCTCCTCTTCAGCCATGACTGGATAATTGAATGAACTCATGAGCTCTAGGTTGATTAGCGCCTGAGAACCAAAATCTGCAACCGTGACAGGTGTACTATCCTTTTTTAGGATTGACCCCTCAGATGATAGAGACGACCGAACCGTCTCACAGAGCCTGCACGCCTTAACCACAGCCTTTGTTGCCACAATGCGTTCAGTTTCGAATGGCATTTCTTTTCCTTCTCGCTCTTAATATATCGGTTAGAAGCCATAAAATCAGGAACGGAATATAGTAGAAGAGCATTATTTGGAGTGCCGATAATAAATCCTTGTTTATCATCCATATGATAGAGTCGAGAAGAGTCACAGAACAGAATACGATGATTGATCTCGTGTGGTCATCTGAAACCCTTTTCTTAAATAGCCAATGTGCTCCACGTGTGAGTATTGTGACATTGATAAAGGCTCCGAGGAGACTACTAATCATTTCAAAACGTTAGTTGTTTCAATCACAATTATAACGTTGTAATAAACAAGAATCCTGTCGGTAGTGTTCTAATACCAGAATGGTCCACCGTAGAATGGTCCGCCATACCAGAAACCATCATCGGCAAGCGTAAAATTAGACCAATCCTCGTAAGCCTGATTTTGACGTACAGCATCAATATATGTCTGCTGCATGTAATTTATCACTTCATCCGATACGCCCATTTCCTTGAGCTGTACCAATTGGCTGGCCTGAATCCTGTAAACAGTGTGAGATTGTTGGATCTTATTGATTATTATCTCAGGAGGTAATCCAGCTTCAGTCATTTCTACAACTTCTTTAACCGTCACAGGATCAGGAGGCGGACCGACTGGATTTCCAGACAATGCGGCACAACCGATGTAGATTATAAGGCTGAAGATAATGAATAGCTTTAAGACAACGGCCTTATGCGCTATGAATTTTTCCTTTTTGATTTGATTATTTGAATCTGCTTTAAAATCTGACTTGGTTCTTATCATCTTGCTCCTCCTTAGAATTTTTGTTTTTT
>DASWID010000009.1 GCA_036397855.1 Thermodesulfobacteriota bacterium
CAGGAGAATCAGATTCAACCGGATCTTGGCAAACTCCCTATAATGAAATGCTGGCCTAAGGATGGTGGAAGGTTCATCACACTTGGATTGATTCTGACCCAGGACCCCGTAACTAACAGGAGAAACCTGGGAATATACAGGATGCAGATCTTTGACAACAAGACGACAGCCATGCATTGGCATCCCCATAAAGGGGGAGCAGCCCATTACCATGAAGCGTCGAAATTTGGAAGAGACCTTGATGCTGCTGTGATACTGGGCGGCGATCCAAAGATGATTTTTAGCGCTATTGCTCCCCTTCCTGAAGGAATGGATGAATTGGCCTTTGCAAGTTATTTGAGGGGTAAGCCGATTCCAATGGTCCGGGGCAAATCTAACTCTCTCAGAGTTCCAGCTAATGCGGAATTCATAATTGAAGGGGTTGTACCTCAAGGAGTATTGAGGGAAGAGGGACCCTTTGGTGACCATTTTGGTCATTATTCAATGGAAGCCGACTTTCCAATTTTTAATGTTAGGGAAATTACATACAGGAATAATCCCATTTATCCATCTACGGTTGTTGGGAAGCCCACGATGGAGGACATATATCTCGGAATAGCTGCTGCGGAGATGTTTTCCCCTTTAATAAGGATCGTGCAGCCAGAGGTTAAAGACATGTGGGCTTACCCTGCGGCAGGGTTTCATAATCTCCTGGCCGTCTCGGTGGATGAGAGATACCCAAAAAACGGTATTAAGGCAATGCTTGCTCTCTGGGGTATAGGCCAGCTTCTTCTAACTAAATGTATGGTAATGGTTTCCAGTGATGTTAATCCCAGAGACATGGAGGCGGTTCTGACAGAGATTGGTGAGAATTTTGATCCCCGAGAGGATTTTGTTCTTATTCCATGGGCCCCTCTCGACACGTTGGATTTCACAAGTGGGAAAATGAATGTGGGAAGCAAAATGGGGATAAATGCCGTAAGACGCAGTGGGGGAAAAAGGTGGAAACTGCCCAAGAAGGTTTCTGATCCTAGAGAAAAGCATAAAGAGATCATGGATTTCAGACTACTCCCGGGAGGATTTTTGGTTTTGAAAGTTGAGAAAAATCCAAAAGAAGTAATAAAGAAGATGTTCGAAACACCAGGTTATGAAGATGTTAGAATAATTGCTTCGGTGAGCAGTGATATAGATATACATGATGACACGGAGGTAATTTGGGGTATATTTACTAGGTTTGATCCCTACCTTGATGTAATATTTGAGCATACCGAGCTTAGGGGGTCGGCTGTAGTATATGATGGAAGGATGGGGATAGATGCAACAATAAAGGAGTGGTATCCTGAAGTCATTGAGATGTCGGATGATATCAAGAAGAGGGTAAGTAAGAGATGGAACGATTATTGGAAAAGATAGAGATCCTTTGCCAGGACAAATCGCTTTTGCCAATCCTCGATAAGGTAGGAAAGGAACAGCGATTAACATTTGAGGATGGACTTAGGTTGTTGGAGACTGATGATCTCCATACGGTTGGCATGATGGCAGATTATGTCAAGAGGAAGAGGGAGGGGGATAGGGTTTATTTTGTAGTAAACCGACATGTGAATCCTACTAATATATGTGCAATTTCCTGTAAGTTTTGTGCGTTTGGTGTAACGAAGCGTTCACCGAGTGCATATGAATTATCACATGATCAAATACTCTCCATGCTTAATGATGAAATAAGGGAGGTTCATATAGTCGGAGGACTTCATCCTGAATGGGATTTCCAGCATTATTTGGACATAGTAAAGCTCATCAAGGATCATTTCCCCCAGACTCATGTGAAGGCCTTTACTGCGGTTGAAATAGATTGGTTTACGGAGATTAGTGGAAAGGGTATAGAGGATGTGTTGAATACTCTCAAGGAAACGGGGGTAGATGCGCTTACGGGCGGGGGAGCTGAGATTCTTCATCCAGATGTTAGAAAGAAGATATGCGCTCCCAAAACGGTTGCGACCAGGTGGGAGGAGATTCACAAATTGGCACACAGACTAGGAATACCCACAAATGCTACGATTTTATACGGTCATATAGAGGAACCGTTCCACGTTGTGGATCATCTGGAGAGGCTTAGAAGGATCGAGGATGAATCGCCCGGATTTTTTGCATTTATACCTGTTTTGTTCCAGACTGAAAATACAGGACTCAAAAAAGAGGTAAAATTCATCCCTGGGATTTATGATCTAAAGATTCACGCCCTTGCCCGTCTATACCTTGATAACTTTCCACACATAAAAGCCTACTGGATTACCCTCGGGGAAAAAACCGCCCAGGTTGCTCTTCACTACGGCGCCAGTGATGCTGACGGGACTATTATCAGAGAAAAAATAATCCACGATGCGGGTGCTCCTTCTGAGGTCGGTCACAGCAGGGATTTTATGGTGAACATGATCAGAAACTCAGGCTACACACCGGTCGAACGCGACGCCCTCTACAACGTAGTAAAAGTTTATAATTAAAAGATTCTTATCACAGCATCAATGTAGCGGCGACCTTCAGGTCCCCATTCTTAAACAGTTGCTCCCGAATGCTACCCGATAGAAATATTCGGGTACAAGATTAATCGGGAATCCAAAAGCAACTTGTCTTTGCGAGAGACAAAGTCTCGAAGCAATCTCACACCACAGTCGCTCCCAAACTTCGTTAATGGACGTCCAAAATTAACAGTTGTTCTGAATCCTGATCCACATCAGGACACGCTTATTTCATCATCTTATTTATTCACTCCTGACTCATCTTCAGTTGGTTAGATTACTTCTTTATAACTCTGCTTCTGGACCCTGAATAATTCTTATACTTCAATTGTAATTGGTCAGATACAGAGCTCAAGAGGGCGTAACTTGAAGAAATAAACTCTGATGATTTTAATTTACACTATGTTAAAATGAGGTCTAAACTGAATCAAAAAAAGGAGGTTTTTATGATTAAGAGAAATGTTTCTTATAAGGCGATTTTAGTAGCTTTTATTCTGGGTGCACTTTTCTTAATGACTTTTATAGCAGGTAGAGTTACGGCCCAACAACCACATATGCAAGCTGCTCTTAGCGCTCTACAAACGGCAAAGACAGAGCTAGAACTCGCACTACCTGATAAGGGTGGACATCGTGTGAGAGCTTTGGAACATGTTAATCAGGCGATTGCTGAAACAGAAGCAGGTATTAGTTTCGCTGAGTAAATCGTGTTTTATCACGCAAACTGCCAGCGGCAATCCCATATATCATTTACAAACGCATTAATTGGGGTTGCAACATATAACAAATGAATTCCCGAGTAGAGAAAAGCTAGGACTGCATTACGGTCGACCGCAACGCTCTTTATAATGTGGAAAGGGTGTATGTATTCGCAGGCCTGCAACTTGGTAAGGATGTTCTAATTCATTTTTCGTTTACTCAGTCGGGTCAAAGCATATCAATAGGGCTCCGCACTGCCAGTCCTCCTCGATTCGGAACGTGCGTATAAATCATCGTTGTTTTCTCATCCTTATGCCCAAGTTGTTCTTGCAAAGTCCGAATGTCATAGCCATATGCGAGTTGATTTAGGGGAACATTTGTTTTACATTACTTTAAACGACGGGTATCGCAAGAATGCCGTATAATCAAAAGTTAGCGTGCTCAAGTTTCCACTAGTGAAATCACGATGACCGCAGATAATAGTGGACAATGTTTAAGATTGAATTCACTCCCGAGGCTATTGAGGATATGCGCCTATTGAAAAAGCGCGGAAGAAAGCAAGTCATTGAGGAAATAGAGAAACAGCTTAATTATCAACCAACACAAGAAACCCGTAACAGGAAAAGGTTGCGTCCAAATGAGGTAGCTGAATGGGAGTTGCGGGTTGGTAAATTCCGTGTTTTCTATGACGTTAATGATGTAACTCGGTTTGTCAAAGTTGAGGCAGTCGGTTACAAGAAAGGCAGTAAACTATTTATTCATGGTGAGGAGTATAAAATATGAAAACGATCAAAATATCTAAGAGGTCTAAAGGGATAAATACGCTTCTAAAGCAAGCACGTAAGGAAAACTTAATCGTGAGGTCTGCCGATGGTTGCGAATTTATTCTTGCAGAGATAGATGACTTCAGTCGGGAGATTGAATTGACACGACAAAATAGAAAACTGATGAAATTTCTTGACCTTCGAGCTAAGCAAACCAAAACAATCCCACTCGAGGAAGTTAAGGCTCAACTAGGTTTAAACGAGTAAAGCAAAAGCCGAGTTGCCTTGCACTCTCGAACTGTATGCATGCCGTTTGTTTTGGAAACGGATGTGGCGTCTGATCAGGGCAAGATTACTCTTTTCGGTGCGAAGGGAGTAGTGCTTGCCCTTTATGGTCTCGCGAACCTGATCAAGAGGTTTCTTAGGGCGTTGTTCCATGATTGTTCTTGTAAGATATTGACCTAAAGAGATGTAATTACTCATAATCTCAAACAAATGGAAGAGTGATAAGATTTTTCGAGTATCAGCACTTATAGCGTCTTTTTAGGGATTTTTGTTCGCATAATCAGTACTTAGGCTGCAGCGAGATGATTAATTTATCGCAAGAATTGTAAGAATTATCCTTCATGGGATCTGAAGGTATAATAATCCGGAGCTATAAGGCGTTTTATGAAAAACCTATTGAGAACCCTACCAATTCTGATTCTATTAATGTGCCCAATTTATTGTTTAGGGCAAACACATAACGGACCTGCTGATATAAGAGAAGGACTTGCCAGTTCAGCAAAGAAAGCGGATAAAGATTTCCCTGATGGAAAGGATGTTTTGCTCACCCACTTTTCATATCTTGGAAAACTGCAAACAAAAAAAGGAGTTATTTATGTTGCAGATATGAGATCTGTATTGAATAACATGAATGCGCCGAGAGGGGTGAATTATATAATGTTTTTCGATAACAAATATGAATTCTTGGGTAAGCAGAATTATGCTAGTAGCGTGCCACTGTGGTGTGAGGAAGGAAGGTTATTTCTGTTTGGAGATTTGGATGGATTTTCTGACAGGGGGGACGGAAATGTGATTGATTTAAGCGATGGATATAAGAATATGAGGATATACCATGAGAAGAGATATGGGAGTTCAGGCGGAATTAATGATGATTAAATGAAATCGTCTTATAATTTATAATTGCTTGAATTTCGGAAATGGGAACAGACAATTTTAAGGCGTGAGAGAGTTGTTCCATCATCTTTCTTGCTGGATATTGACTTAAAGAGACGTAATTAAGTTTAATGTCAAACAAATGGAAAAGTGGTTACGTTTTTCTCCTATAATTAATACTCAGACTATTTATTTACTGAAATTATAAGAACGAGTGACGAATATACCAGATAAAACGACATTAGTAATCATTGTAGTTGGGACGGTCTTGATGGTTTGGTCCTTTGTGCAAGCGCATGAGGTTGAACATGTTTTCCATAAATCGGCTGCTATAATAATGGTCGTTATGTATGAATAAATTATGCATTTATTGTGGACAGAGAGCTGCAACGGAGCCTGACCATATTCCCCCTAAATGTTTTTTCCCAACTCCTAGACCATCAAATTTAATTACTGTCCCCAGTTGTCGTGAATGTAATAATAATTTTAGTAATGATGATGAGCGGGTAAGAAATTTGATAACTTCACTAGAATCAACAGAAGATCACCCCGCAATAAAAAACCAATTGGCAGATAAACGCTATCGTTCTCTATTTAGAGAAAGAGGAATAACAAATCTTAATCATCTAATAAATAGCTTAATGGCCAAGGATAGGTATTCAGATGGAGGAATCTATTTATAAAAAGCGCCTGCATTTAATCTGGATCAACCTTTGATGGATAGATTTTTTAATCGAATGTCTAGGGCACTACTGTGCCATGAAAATTCAATAGGTTATGTGAATTGTAAAATTGAGTGGCGTATGTCTCCAATTGTTTTTAACTTTGAAACTATGTCAGACGATCTGAAAGAATTTATAAGTTATGGGAAACTAGGAGTAATTGGTGATGAAATTTTTTCCTATGTGGGCTGGTTTCAGCCAAGTTGGATTAATTCACTCTGGATACTAAACTTTTATGGTGGAGTTGAGTTTATGGTTTTGCTGAATGACGTGAAAAAAGAAAATTATTAAAGAAATAGGGACAGACAGTTCCTTTATTTAAGTGCCCTGAAAGAGGAAGATAAATAATAAGTGTCTGTTCTCTATTATTTTTGTCCCTATTATTTTATTTTATTATTTAAAGAAGAAAACATTAAGGATTCGTACTATCTGATGATGGCTGAAGAGGAAAAACCACAAGGAACTGCTATCCGAACCGGGGAACTGGAAGTTGAAGTTTGAAACGTCGTGATTTCATAGGAGAGTTGGTTGAAGCTGAGGGTTTTAAGTCAAATTTTGTAAGAACGTGTAAATGATCCGTATTACATCTACTACACCTAAAGAAATTAAATATAACATTCGAGAATTCTGTAAGGAAATTGATCCTTCAAAAGACCCCCGATTTGTTACTGTTCAACCTGAGCCTTGGTGTGATGTCAATGAGTGCTTTAACAACGTAAAGAATCATGTGCGAATTCACGGTGGCAGCATTCAGTATGGCTGGATAATTTGGGAAATCCCCAATATTTTTCTTGATGCAGAGTTCCATGCAGTGTGGGTAAATCCATCTGGAGATTTTATTGACATTACCCCGAAACCGGATGGCGAGAAAATTATCCTGTTTCTTCCCGATAGTTTGAGAGTTTATGAAAATGAACTTATTGAAAACATACGAAAACCTCTTATTGATAACGAATTCACTCGCAGGTTGGTAAAGGAAGGGCAAAAGAATTTTAAACTAAAACAGAAGCACTTTAAGAACGGAAAAGTCGACGTTGACGCACTTTTAAAAGAAGCAGGAATCTCTAACCCAGGGAAAGTTGGTAGAAACGACCCTTGTCCATGTGGTAGTGGAAAGAAATACAAAAAGTGTTGTGGGGAATGAATCATGTGGTGGATTATCTTAGGAGTACTGGCTGTTGTAGCCATAGTTGTCGTGTGGATCCTGTCACGCGTCCGATCGCTGCCAGTGTTCTACGCCACCTATGACTACATGCTGAAAGAGAATGGCTCAAAGGAGTCGGCGCTTCGAGCTGCTATTTCCGTCTTTGTGAAGCGGCCTCCCTTCAATATACTTATGGACGATGATATCGAAGCTCTTATCCGAGTCTTTGCGCCACTACCATATCCACAAGTTCTGGGTAGGATCTTCTTAGAAGTCGACAAGAGCGGTGATGCGTCGGAGCTGAAAGACCAGACAAGGATGCGAAAAATCGCTGAGGAATTAACTCGCCTAGCGATTTCCCAGAGCTGGTTTGACCAAAGTGGTTAGGCATAATAAACAAGCCACGAGGCCAGCGTATAAGGAAATAGGAACATCTGTCCCAATATTATAGTGACGGGACTTTTTGTGAAGCATATTCAATAAGTTGGGTAATCTTTATAAGTTACTCAATTTCAATTCTTATCGAGGAAGAGAAAAACTTTATGACATACAAAAGAATAGTGATGGAGCATAATAAAAAGATAGCACTCGTGGCGCACGATAATAAAAAGCTTGATCTGGTGGAATGGGCTAAATATAACCGTGATCTCCTGGCACATCACAAGGTTTATGCCACTGGCACAACAGGCAAGGTTTTGGAGCAGGAGCTTGGCTTCGAAATTTTAAAGCTCCAGAGTGGCCCCCTGGGAGGTGACCAGCAGATAGGCGCTAAAATTGTCGATGGAGATATAGATTTTCTCATCTTTTTCTGGGATCCGCTGGAACCAATGCCTCACGACCCGGATGTCAAAGCTCTCTTGCGTATGGCGGTGGTCTGGAACATCCCGATTGCATGCAATCGTGCAACCGCCGATTTCATGATCTCATCCCCACTTATGGATGGAGAATATGACCGCTTGTTGCCTGATTATGACGAATATAGAACCTGGAGGGCCTTAAAAGGTGACTAAGGTCTTGAAGGGATTACCATCTCTAAAGTCGATAGCATTCTGAATTTGCGTCAATCAATGACTCGGATCGTCTGAGAGGATGTATATGATATAATATGCCTGACTCGATTTGACATTTATGGTGGATTCTTCCCTCCGTTGGAGTCAAGATTATATGCGACAGGTAGACAAGCTTACATTCCAGGTTGTGGTAGATAATACGACGGACATGCTCTCTAGTCGTCCCGCTCACGTCACTTCGGAGCTACGTGTGTTGATAGCGGCGGGCATGAAAGAGATGGCTGGAGAAGCCCTCTGCTCTGCCCACCATGGCCTGTGCCTTGCGGTGACAGCTCATTTAGGCAATGACGAACGAACCGTACTATTTGATGCTGGTCCCGACCCGTACGCTTTGGTACGAAATGGTGGCCACATAAAGCTTGACTTTGAAAAGATAGATGCCCTTGTACTTTCGCACGGCCATTTCGACCATTCAGAGGGGCTATTGATGGCTGCAAATTTGATTGGTGCCGGAAATAAAGAAAGACGACTACCGCTTCATGTGCATCCTGGCGCTTTCGTGAAGAGAGCGGTCCGTCTTTCAGACGGGGAGCTACTTCCGCTACAGGATGTGCCGTCCCGCAAGGCACTTCAGAGTGCAGGGATAGAGCTAATCGAGTCCGATCAGGCTGAGGAGATTGTCGGAGGTACCTTTTTTCTTACCGGGGAGATACCCCGTGGAAGCTTTGAAAGAGGTTTGGAGAACCAGGTCCGGCTGAACGACGCAGGTGATTGGGAACCCGATCCCCTCTGCATGGAGGAGCGATTTATGGTCACTAATGTAAAGGGGAAAGGGCTAGCGTTATTTACAGGCTGTTCCCATGCGGGAGTAATCAACATTTGCAACCATGCCAGAGAGCTTTTTCCTGATATGCCTCTCTATGCGCTGGTTGGCGGTCTTCACCTTGTTCATCCGAATGAAGATCTGATTGGAGAGACGATACGTGAACTCAAAGAATTTGGCCTTAAGGTGATCATTCCAGGGCACTGCACTGGATGGCGAGCCATACACTCTCTGCTTAATGCCTTTGGAGAAGAGGTGGTCGATCCGCTCGCAGTAGGAAGCAGAGTGTCGCTATAAATCCTACTTAAGGCTCATTTCCGCTGATAAAGGAAG
>DASWID010000010.1 GCA_036397855.1 Thermodesulfobacteriota bacterium
GGTGAGAACATCATCAGTATTCGGATAGGTTCGGGCATACTATCCAGTGGAGTATACCCTCCTGAGAGCGCGATCATGGGGAAAATAACAATTATAGTTAGAAGACCCAGTTGGGGCATCGATCGAGCAATTGTGGCTAAAAATATACCAATAGAGGTTGTTGAAAAAAGATATAAGACAGTCCCGAATAAGAACAGAGGTATAGACCCTTTCAAAGGTACACGCAGAATGCCTTCGACAAGGAGCAATAAGGACAACAAAGAGGCTAAAACGATTACCGAGCTATTTGACCAAAACTTGGCGCACATAATCTCAAATGGAGTAAGTGGCATTACTAGAAGGTGGTCTATAGTCCCATGTTCTCTTTCTCTGACAATGGCTGCGCCGGCGAGTAACATAGAAAGCATCGTTATTACGTTAATAATCTCCATTATGCTCATAAACCAGCTCGATTTAAGATTTGGATTGAATTTAACTCGCATCGCAATTCCCACTGGTTGTTTGGGATCGACTCTATAACCCCGTAAAAACTCCATGATTTCTTCTGTTATTATCTCGTTTATGTAGCCTGTGCCAATACCGGCCTGACTCATTGCCGTGGCATCGACGTTCACTTGAATATCGGGTTTTCGCCCGGCTAGCAGGTCGGCCTGGAAGTCAGGAGGGATATCGACAACGAACGTAAAAATGCTCGAGTCCATTGCCTTGTCGATTTCAGAAATGGTTAGATATTCTGGTTTTTGGAAGTATGGTTCGAGAAATGCATCATGTATTCTATAAGATAGCGGAGACCTGTCTTCATCGACCATAGCTATAGAAGCATTGCGCAGTTCAAGACCACCGCTAGTTGCAGCCAGGTAAATCAAGACTGTAAAGCTATAAAGAATCAGGAATATCAACACTGCATCATAGCGGAGACTTATCAATTCCTTGATACCTAAGTGATATATATTTTTAAGACTTCTCATGATCAAGCCTCCTGCTCCCTTAGGAAAAGGAGACAAAGTATTAAGTAGGCAATTATAAATATTCCAAGTGCTAAATAGTTGAAAACTAACTCGTCAAAGTTTAGTGACTTTGTGAATGTTCCAACACTGATTCTCAAGAAATAGGCTGCGGGGAAAGTCTTACCGACAAACTCGGCACCACCGGTAAGTGACGAAATGGGTTCTAAAAGACCAGAAAATTCCATCGAGGTTATTAGGGTAATTAGAAAAGCCCCAAAAAGTGCACCGATCTGAGTCTTAGTAAAGGTTGATACCAGTAAACCAAATTCTGTGGTTGAAATGACATAAAGTAATGTGCCTGCAGAAAGTGCTATTAAGCTACCTTTTACGGGCACGCCGAACAATAAGATAGCTAAAGAAACGAGAGATAGAAAATTGATCATTCCGATTACTATATAGGGCGTCTGTTTCCCAAGTAAAAACTCCAAGCGAGTGGAAGGTGTGGAGTAGAGATTTGTTATAGAACCCAGCTCCTTTTCGCGTACCACTCCTACCGCAGTGAGAATAGAAGGTATTACTGCAAGCAACATTGCTATCACTCCTGGTACTATGGCATAGATGCTTTTCATATCCTGGTTGTAACGAAAACGGTTTTCAATTTCGAAGGGCATGTTCCGCGAAGTTCTCTCAACGGCATTTAGCTCGCCATCAGATAGATATAATTCATGAAGCCCCAAAACATATCCACGGGCCGTCTCTGCGCGAAACGGTAACGCTCCATCAATCCAGATCCCGACTTCCGGTTGGCTCCCACGTTTAAGATCTTTGCCGAATTCCGGAGGGATTTCGATCGCCACTTTTAATTCTCCACTCTTCAAACGGTCCTCTAGTTCGGTATAGTTTTTTATGGGAGAATGCTCTTCAAAATAGCGTGATCCCGAATAATTCTCCAAATATTTTCGGCTCTCAGGTGTTTGATCGCGGTCCAATACGGCGTAGGGTAGGTTCTCAACGTCAAATGAAATACCATAGCCCAAGACAACCATGAGAAGTAAGGGTCCCAGAAGTGCGAAAGATAAACGGATGGGATCGCGTATTATTTCTACAGACTCACGGCGGGCAAATGCCCAGAGACGGTTTAGATTGAAGTATTCTAATTTACTTGTTTGCTTCCAGCTTGTATGACCATTAAGTATTCTTGGATGATCACTGTTAGCACCTTTTAGGATATCTCTCCCAATACTACCTTCTTTTTCTAGGTAGGCTATAAAGGCCTCTTCAAGGTTTTTGGCGTTCATAGAACTTACCAAAGCCTCAGGCACACCGGTAGCCAACACGCTGCCGCTATGCATTAATGAAATACGGTCGCAACGCTCGGCCTCGTTCATGAAGTGGGTCGAGATGAAGATTGTTACTCCGAGATTGCGAGAGATGTCGACTAAGAGTTCCCAAAATTTATCTCGCGCCACTGGATCGACGCCCGATGTGGGCTCGTCTAGAATAAGTATTTCGGGCTTATGGATGATCGCGACAGCCAGGGATAGGCGTTGACGAATACCGATGGGTAGTTTACCCGCTTGGTCGTCCATCACATGGCTTAAATCCATTTGATCAGCAAGTTCGTCGATCCGAGAGGGGATCTCGTCAATTGCCAAATGGAAGAGACGGGCATGAAGATTAAGATTCTGGCGAACCGTGAGTTCAGTGTATAGAGAAAAGGACTGTGACATGTAACCAACGCGCATGCGGGTTTCAATATCCTTTGCATCTATGGAACGACCGAAAAGCTTTGCTTCACCTTCAGAAGCATTTAATAACCCCGTTAACATCTTCATTGTGGTCGTCTTTCCACAACCGTTAGAACCTACGAAGCCAAATATCTCTCCCCTCTCGATGCAAAAACTGACATGATCAACGGCTGTGAAATTATTGAAACGCCGCGTGAGGTCGATTGCCTCTATGGCGATTATTCTATCCTCGGTTTTCCTTGGCGGTATTTTCAACTTACGGTGGCCCCGCCTTTTCTCCTCTGGTAGTAAATTGATGAATGTCTCTTCGAGGTTGATAGCACCGCTCAGCGATTTAAGTTCATCAGGACTGCCAGTGGCGAGTATTTTGCCCGCATCCATTGCCACCAATATGTCGAAATTCTCGGCCTCTTCCATATATGCGGTAGCAACCAAAACTCCAATGTCTTCTCTTCTCGATCTTATTCGTCCTATGAGGTCCCAGAATTGGCGACGGGAGAGGGGATCTACTCCGGTAGTTGGTTCGTCGAGGATTAGCAGCTCGGGGTCGTGAATTAGTGCGCAGCAAAGGCCAAGTTTTTGCTTCATCCCCCCCGAGAGTTTTCCCGCCGCTCGACTTGCAAATGTCTTTAGGCCCGTGCTAATGAGTAATTCATCAATACGCCTTTTTCTCTCCTCTCTTGACAGCCCAAACAGTCTGGCGAAGAAGTCAACATTTTCATAAACTGATAGAGTCGGATAGAGGTTGTGACCAAGCCCCTGTGGCATGTAGGCTATTCGTGGTAGGATTGAATGCCGGTGATTTGCATCTGCCATATTACCACCGAGCACTTCTACCGATCCACTGTGAATCTTTCTAATCCCCGAAATCAAAGAAAGTAATGTCGATTTACCTACTCCATCGGGGCCAATAAAGCCAACAATGCATCGTGAAGCGATCTGCAGGTTGACATCATCCAGAGCTAAGGTCTTACCATATCGCTGTGTTACCCCAGATATATCTACTACGAAATCGGATGATTTGGGTTTATCGACCATGTTAAAGCTCTGGAAATTTGTTTAGATTTTCTGGCCACTTGGCCTCTGAATTGAGACGAACATAGGCCACACCAGGTATTCCCGGTTTTATCCAAGCTTGATATTTCGTAAGCACTCTTGGATCGATCTGGACCTTTACCCTAAATACTAACTTTTGGCGTTCGGAGGTGGTTTCCACCTCTTTTGGTGTGAACTGCGCCTTTGCAGAAACGAAAGATACCCGTGCTGGAACAGCGAGATCAGTGGCGGTATCCGCAACAATTCTGGCTTCTGCTCCAATGGCTACTCTTCCTACTTCCCTTTCTGGTAAGAATATAGTCATATACACGTCCGTGAGGTCAATGATTGTTAATATTTTTCCACCAGAGGGAATGACCTCTCCGGGTTCTGCGAGCCGATATTGTACTCGTCCGGTGATGGGGGTTTTGAGTATACTATCCTCGATGTCAGACTTGATTCGTTCAGTTTCTGCCCGTGCAGCTTCAATCGATGATTCCGCTCCAGCTACCTGAGTTTCGGCTCCCGCATACGAAGCAACTGCGGTCTCATGCTTTGTTCTTGCTTGATCATATTCCTCGAGTGATATGTTCCCATCCACATATAGTTTCTCAGCTCTCATCAGGTTCCTCTTTGCCAGATTGGATTCGCTCTCTCGTTGCTTTACGATTGCCTCTGCATATGCCTTTTCTTTCATAGCCTGTTCCATCTTTGCTTGTGCTTGCCTGAGCTGTGCTTCGAGCGATTCGGTATCCATCCGCGCAACCACTTGTCCTGCTTTCACTAGGTCGCCTTCATCGAAGAGGATTTCGTCAATTCGGCCCTGAAACTTTGTCGCGATGTCGACTTCAGTCGCTTCAATTCGACCATTGCCTTCAGCGAATCCCTCAAGTGGCGGCCTGCGTAAATAAAACCACCAGGCGGCCGCACCCAATATAATCAGGGCTAAAATGACTACGGATAGGAGTAATTTTTTTGATTTGGTATCGGTCAATGAACTCGGTCCCACTCTAAGAATACAGAATAATAAAAATTTTAGTATGATCTGGACAAATTTATATTTGTCTTCACATAGTAATAATGGCGTTGCAACTATTGTGCCATTAAGAGGAGATTTTCAGTTTCAAAAATTAGTAATCAAAGAATAGCGGGTGAAATTTTAAAATTTGCCCTTTTGCCTATTATCATTATTCAGAGTACAATAAAATTTCATGTTTCCACCGGGCATCAATCAGATATTTTACGATCAGAAACGTAATTTATTTTGATTGATAACTTGATTCAATAGGAAAAATCAAACACATCACCACTTAAGTAGAATAATCGGTTTTGTAGATTGATTAAGCGGGTTAAAACTAAATGTAATCTTATTCCTCTGTATCGTTCTTTATATATATCTGGTTTCCGAAGATGGGTGGGAGAGTAGAGTCCATATAGGGTCTCCCCGAATACCAGAGAAAGGATGGTGGATAATCTGCCCTCTTGGATGGGGTGCTTATTTGAAAATGCCATAAGTTAATTGGGTTATCCTGCTTATTGTATTTCCGTTGGAATTCAAGATTTTCTTCTTCAGCCATAATTGAAACCGAAAGAAGTGAGACTATAAAAGCGCTAATTAGTACATAAAGTGTCAATTCTCTCATTCCCTAAATCATAACGCATACAGTTATTCGATTCAAGTTATTAACTAAATTTATGTCCGCAAGGTCTCATCACATTTCACGTATACAAGCGCGAGGTTAGAAAACCTCGCCTATCGATGATAAAGAATTTTAGTGAGAGACCTATAGCCGAGACTTTCCAGTCTCGGACAATTTCCTGATTTTGGAAAGCATAGGCTAGTGTGCAGAGGAAAACTCACCAATGAAGATAGGTGTGGTATTCCTGTCCAGAGTGGATTCCAGTCTAAAGATTGATTTTATCTTCTGTTTAAATATTTGGTATTATTATTGCCCCATGACGGAAGATAAACTCAGAATCTATATAAAACCCACATGTACGACTTGCAGAAATGCCCTGAAGATTTTGAGCGAAAAAGGTGCTGACTTTGAAGCGATAAACTATTATGAAAAACCCTTTTCTAAGAAGGGACTCACGGAGTTAATAAATAAATTAAATATCAGTCCAAAGGATCTTTTGAGAAAGAACGAAAAGGTTTATAAAGACCTTGGTTTGTCTAATAGGGATTTGTCCGATTCAGAAATCATTGATTTGATGATTAAGCATCCGGACCTGATTCAGCGACCAATAGTCGATGGGAAAGGGAAGGTAATACTGGCGAGACCCGCCGAGGAAATTAAAAAGATATTATAATAGTCAATAAATCGGTAAACGATACCTAACTAACTGTCTCGTCGGGCCTTAGCTCAATTTGATCCTCCTGGTAAATTCCCACAGATAGTTTCGGAGACATCGTCACTGCAATAATTTAACGGTAAAAGCCTTTGAAAGAAAAGGTCTTGAAAATACGGCTCAATTTTAGCATTGAATGACTTTGTACCTTAATAATACGTAATCTTAATGCGATGCTAAGTGTGAGATGTGCTACTCTGATTC
>DASWID010000011.1 GCA_036397855.1 Thermodesulfobacteriota bacterium
CTTTTTGGAATCTTTTTGTTCTAATTATATTAACTCCCCTCTGATTTTCAACCCCCGAAATGTTCTTTTCCGAAATACTTTTATTTAGATTCGTAAGGCTCTCTTGTATGATTAAACTATGATATGGATCAAAAGTTACTCATCATTCCTGATGAAAAATAGGGGTCATCGGCTGGGTGACCCCTATATTTTTAATAATAGAATTGGGGAAAACTGTAAGTCACAGTAGACTTAACGTTTGTCCGGAGAAACGAATGTATCAAAATATGATAGACATCCACTGCCACTTTCTTCCAAATGTAGATGACGGACCCACCTCATGGGAAGAGAGCTTGGAAATGGCAACACTAGCTTCTGAAGATGGGATTCGAATAGCAGTTACAACCCCTCACTGGATTCAAAGAACCAGATGGGAGCCAAGCCCCGATGAGATCAAAAGGAAGGTTGGGGAATTGAATAAAAAGCTGGAAGAGAACGAAATACCTCTTACGATCATTCCTGGTATGGAGGTCGGGATCTCAGAGAATTTACCCGAGCTCGTTTCATCAGGTGGGATTTTGACTCTTGGAGAAAGCCAATATCTCCTGATTGAAGTCCCTTACGTTTCTCTTCCTTATGGAATCGAAGAGATTATTTTCAACCTCAGAGTTATAGGGATCTACCCTATCCTTGCCCATCCGGAGAGAAACCAGGAGCTTCAAAAGAACCCGAAAAGGATCTTAGAGCTGGTTAAGGCGGGAGCCTTTGTCCAGGTGACGGCGGGTAGTTTTTGTGGACACTTTGGAGAAGAAGCCAAGCAATGTGTTATGCAGTTTGCAAAGTTCGGCGTACTCCATGCAGTGGCATCCGACGCTCATTCCGCTAAGAAACGGGTCCCAAATTTATCGGATGGTCTAAAGGTAGTGGAAGAATGTATTGGAAGGGAGGAAGTCCAAAAGGTGCTTACGAATATGTATCGTTTTATTGGAATGGAATCGGATACTTGAATGAACTATTAACTCAAATATCCACGCGTAACGGAAAGTCACTTTTTTAGGTACAGCCTGGGAAGGCAGTTTTTTAGGGGGGAGACTATTTTTGGGCAGTCTGCCATAACTAGCGACTTGGGTTGGTCTAGTAGGATGTGGGAAAGGAGGGGTTTGATGGTTGGTTGGAGATAGGTCTGATCTAGGAGTTTTACGCTCGGGTCTGTACAGCCTTTGTAAAACCAATAAGAAAAGCAAAATACATGGCATTTGACGGTATGTGGAGATTAAAGTCAGCCAGGCTATGGATAAGTATTGATACAACACCCGTTAATGCACCAAGCAAAAGGAAAAATCTAAAATAATCCATCTTTTGTTTCAGTCGCATTAGATCTTTAAAAGAAGAAGATATGTAGAGTGAAAGTGCAGTCATAATAGATAAAAAACCTAAAATGCCGGTTTCAACCATAAGCTGAAGATAATCGTTATGGGCATATACATATACAATAGGTTCTTCTACGGATTTTTTGTATAGAGGGTAAACGTAACTGAAAGTTCCAAGCCCGGTTCCAAAAAAAGGAAAGTCCTTTATAATTCCCAACATATCTTTCCAGACTAATATTCTTGCGGGATCTGCTGATATAGTCTGTAGAAACCTCTCAAATACAGGATAAATCCCGATCAAAATTCCATAGACAATGGCAACAGCCAGAACAAAAAAGAGCATCCAGGATAAATGTAACTTGTTCCTTGTAAAACTCGAGTAAGCCAGATAGAAGAAGATGAGTGATGAAAGGGCACTGAATATGCCCATCCTCGATTTCGAGAGAATCAGTGCAAGAAGCATAATTCCTAGTAGGAAGAGTAGTAAAATCTGCCTATAAAAGTTATCCGATGAAATTAGCTTCTTAAAAAAGGTTTCTTGTCTATTATCATCCCAATTACTTATAGAAAGTACGTAACCCAAAGCAAGAGGAATAGACATCTCAAGCAACCCTGCAAAGTGATTACGGTTTACGAAGGTTCCTCTGGCGGATTCTATCCCAGTACCTGTGGCAACGTCACTGCTTACCACGTACTGGTATATCCCGTAAGCGGCCTCAAAAAGTGACACTGCGAATATCGGGATAAGTACAATTATTATTCTTCTTTCGGATTTAAAGTTTCTCGATATGACAATCCCAAACGCTATGTAGGATAATAAAAGTAAGGTTTCTTTCCATGTGGCATTAGGATAAAGGCTTATTGTAAACATACTTTTTCCATCGAAAAATCCAATACTGGCTATTACCGACTGTGTTTTTTCCCAGATGTCTAAGCTCCTTTCTGACACTATCCTTAAAATAAAGTCTGGAAGTGGAAGGATTTGAAATAAGCAAATCAATAGAAATACCAACAGTGGCGTATAACTCCTTATATTAAGAAAAAATTTCTTCTCCTCATATAGTAGCAATAAAAGCCATATAAAAAAAAGTAGGAAGGCCTGGAGTTGAAGAATAAGCCTGGCCAATGGCTTTACACTGCCAAATGGAAGAGGTGAGAAAATTAGAAGAGAAATTGTAAAAACATAGATCAATGTCTCAAGCATTTTGGTAAACATTCTCATCACTCCGTTTGGATTATGGATTGCAATTTAAAAGCTGTTGATCTGGCTCAAGCTGCAACCTATACAAATTAGATGTCAATAAGAGTTAGGAATTGAAGGAGGTATTGAGAGGACAAGAAGATTTTCTTAGGCTGCGACTCATTTTTATTCAAGTGATATTTAAGTCGTGTGGGATAATCTGAGTAGCACCCTCTTTGATAAGACTGGTCTCTTCTTCTCCTAATATCCTATTAAGCGTCAATATCGCCTTATTAATAATGGGGGGTCTGTTGTTTGGGGAATGTGCATCAGATGCAAAAAAATGAACGAGTCCACTCCTGGCGAGATTGGTGGCACATTCCTTGGCTTCATCACCGAAGTATCCTAAAAAGCTAGAAGCCGTAACTTGGACTAATGCTCCGAGGTCAATAATTTCTTTCAAACGTTGAGGGTTAAGCTGGACTTCGTGACATCTTTCAGGATGTGCAAATATGGGATCTATGCCTGAACACTTTAAACTGTAAATAAGTTCCTCAATTCCATAGGGGATAGACATAAACGGGGTTTCTAATAACAGAAAAGAGCCCCCGGCAAGTGTCAAAACTTTTCCATTATTTACCAGCTCTAACAGGTCTTCGGTGATACCGACCTCCATTCCGGGAAGAACTTTTAAAGTAATATTTTTCTTCTCGAGTCTTTCATTTAATTCAGATACCATTTCCTCGATCCTGTTGGATTCGGGCGCCCATTTGCTCCCTTTGATCCAATGTGGAGTACTAATTGCTATTTCTACTCCCTCCTCTGATAACATACGCGCTAATTCAATGCTCTCATTCCATGTTCTAGGTCCGTCATCAACAAATGGAAGAAGATGGCAATGGATGTCAATCATAGTCTCTTATCCTTTCTGTTTAATTATCCCGGTTTTTCAATAAAAGCTCCGATATACGAATTTCTCTAAGTTTTCCTAAGTAGGTGTACAAAAATATAAATAGTAACCAACCCGAGATTCCTCCAACAACATCCATAAGTAAATCTCGAGGGCTAAAATCCCTACCTACTACAAACATTTGATGAATTTCGTCACCCAATCCAAAAATTGCCATGAAAAAAAAGGTAGCGGTTCCCGTCTTCATCCAGAAAAGATCAAACTTTAGATTATATAAAAAAAATGCAAAGACTAGCCCAAGACCCAGGTAGAGAAAGTAATGTATTCCTGTGTCAGGAAAATTCAAATGAGGTAGTGAGTTACCAGGAACTGATGATAGGTAGAATAAGAAACCACAATAAACAATCAACAGGATTGTACTCAGCCGGAAATGTTTACCCATTTGTATATGTTTCCCAATGAATTAGTTTTTCTTATATGCCTTCAGGTGGCATGGAGTAAGTTTGGTTATTCGTTCAAAATCTAAAATAGATTATTCATTGACTACAACCCATATAAGAGATACCACGGTAGTTACCATCTATAAACTCTATAAATATTTATAAACCATGTTTTAAGCGGTTTATGTATTTTTTTAGTAGAAAAATCCATTCCAAAGCGCCCTTCTTAAGTTAGGGCTCCTAATTATTTTTATGATGGCATCTTTATGCCAGTCAAATTTGCCATTCTTTGCTATGTATGAAAGAAGACCATCCTGCTTAGCTGCATCAAACAATGCATCCAAGGAATTGTCACTCAATTTAGAATAAAACTTATGAAAATATTCACCGAGTGTAATTTCCCTTCCCAACATCTTTTTCCACTTTTTTTCATACTCGGATAGGGTCTTTGCATCAAATTTCCCGATTTTAAATGCTTTCTTAATAATCTCAGAACCCGCTTCAGCACTCAGAAGACCGTAGTAAATACCCCCACCAGTTGTGGTTTTAATATGTCCAGCAGCCTCGCCTACGACAATTATCCTATCGGTGTAGCTCCGTGTTATTGTCCCGAAAGCTATTCCTCTTCTTTTTGCTTTTCCTAACTCTGAGCATGGATCAATATAATCGCCAATTGCTGACAAAGTGTTACTCAAACCATCAATCGCATTTCTCTCGGTCATAACACCGACCCTAGTTCTCCCATCCACAAGTGGAATAGCCCACCCAAAAAATCCAGTTGAGAACCTCTCCCCCCAATAAATTCTCAAACGCTCTATGTCTTCTGTCTTTATTTCTAATTGAATCCCCTTTATGATTTTTTTGGGGCGACCCAATCCCAGGGCAGTTTGAAGATTGTATCTTATTCCTGTTGCAATAACGCAAATAGCTGCATAGGCTCTGTGCTCACCCTCCTGCGCTCTGATATGAGCCATTACATATTTATCGTTCACAGAAAGTGAAGAAATCTTTGCGTTCAGAAAAATCTTTGCACCCCTATGTAGCGCATTCTCAGCCAGTTTCCTATCAAAAATATGTCTATCAACAACAAAGACTGCTTCTTCAGGATGTGAATAATTAATGCAACATCCTCCAGGAGAATACAGGTCCGCCTGTCGCAGTCTACCTACAATCGATTCGTGAGACAGCTCGTATCTGGAAAAGGCCTCTTTACTTATCACTCCGGAGCAGACAACGTCCTTACCAATGTCAGAATTCTGTTCAAATAGGGCTACATTAAACCCGGAATCGGCTAGAATGGATGCAGTTTGGAGACCACTAGGGCCGCCACCTACAACAATCACATCAAACCACCTATTATTTTCCGCCTGCAAGATCTGTAAATTCTCCTAATACTTTTGCTATGTTGCCAAATTAATTCATTTTCCTCTAAAATAATTTATGATTGATATACATTGTCATCTACTTCCCTATATCGATGATAGTCCAGATACTTGTATTGAAAGCCTGGATTTAGCTAGTACGTGCCTCCCATTTTGTTGAATCCAATGTCCCAGGTTAGCTCCTAGAATTTATACACTGCAGTAAAAATTTTAAAGTCGGGCATAATATAGTGCTTAATCATCTGTTAAATGATATGAAGGGTTCAATAAAAGTCGTGATAGTTGACGGTTTAAACCTCTACAGGGAAGGTATCATCAAAATTTTAGAAAAAGAAGATGATATCGATATTGTAGGTGAGTCTTCAATTAGTATTGAAGCCGTTAAACTTGCTCAGGATAAGAAGCCCGACGTTATGATTCTTGACTCTAAACCAAACATAAATTGTTTTGAGATAGTACGGCTGGTTAAACAGAAATCCATCAATACAGGTTTGCTCTTGTTATTGGATGCATATGACGAAGACCTTGTTATTTCAGCCATACAGGCGGGGGCCAGTGGATTTGTTTTAAAGATGTCAGGCTCTGAAGAGCTCATAAAGGCTGTCAGGATTGTAGCAGCGGGTGAGTTATGGGTAAAGAGACAAACGACCGAAAATCTTATTAAAACATTTATGACCCAGCATAACGGTGGCCGTAGTTATTATGAACACATTTTGGACAACCGGCTCACAAAAAAACAATTAGAAGTGGTGAAGCTCGTGATAATGGGTTGTTCAAATAAAGAAATAGCTCAAAAGCTTTTTATAAGTGAGAAGACTGTCAAATCCCATCTGTATAGAATTTTTAAGAAATTAAAAGTAAACAGGCGAGTACAGCTCGCCAAGTATGACTCCCTAATGGCGTTTCCTCGACTCAAAGAAAACAATTTTTAGGTCAAAGAAACAAACTTAAGACGTGTTTCATACCTTAATTAAGTCTTTTTTCATACTTTTGACTGATTTTCCTCACTGAAATCTTAATTATATTTATAGACAAAAATCCCCCGAGAGGGAGGCTCTCGGAGGATTAAGCGCCAATGCAGGATAAACTGCATCAGCTTTGGATAGTATACAAATTAAAAACAGCATCAAGTCAACAACTTTTCTTTAACCAAATACTATAAACTTGCGCGCTTGGTCCTCCTCCTTATCGGGTAATCAGGAGGATGGGCTTCATTGTTGTCACTTCTAAAAAAGCGCAATCAGATTAACCAATATGTAATCGTTATAACTTCTTGCTGGATATTGTTATTTTTGGGTTGTGGCGGAGGCGATAGCGAGGAAATGGACGTTACTAGCTCAACTCTTACGGCAACAGGGATAGATTTTTCCCATAACAATTTTTATACTGAAGACGAATTAACGCAAGCACTGGTCGAAGTTGACGATTACTTAGAAATGGCGCTTGATTGCGCAAAAACTGCATATCCCGACATGGCAGATGTTATAGATTCGGTGCCTGCGAATGATTTACATATTGTAGTAATGTTCCCTGAGTTTTTCGACTCTGAAATTGGTAGGGAAGGATTTCAGTGTAAGTCCGCTAAATCGGGAAATTGTACGGGAGAATATAGAATTGGGAGATCAACTATTCTTATAACTCCTTCGCTAGACGCACTAGGTCATGAAATGTCTCACTGGATAAACGATATGATATTTGGTTCAACTAGCCATGACGATCCTGACGATTTAACTAATCTATGCCCGATTGCACCAGTATGTCATTCGTACTCTTCAAATAGAAATCTTATAGCGTGTAGAAATTAATCTAAGACAAGAGAGTTTAAATCCTAGAAATGTAGATATTTTTAGTATTTTATAAAGGCGTCCAATTTTATTTAAAGGCACTTACAATTTTTAAAAATTTAGTTTTGTCCTAAATTAGATAAGGAAATTAGTTTTCTTGTATGAAGAACCGATATTATTTTAGTAAACGGGAGGATCAATTCTTGATAATAAATTTTCCCTATACCAGTCAATTGTTTTCAGAAGTCCTTCTTCAAAAGAAGTTTTAGCTTCGAAGCCAAATTCTTGTTTTGCTCTAGAAGTATCTAGCATTCTTCTGGGTTGTCCATCTGGTTTTTCTGTGTCCCAAATCACGTCTCCACTATAACCAACTAAATCTTTAATTTTATAGACCATATCCCTAATTATTATTTCCTTGCCTGAGCCTAAGTTTACTGGTTCTTTACTGTCATAGCGTTCTGTCGCCAGTATGATCCCCTCAGCGGCGTCTTCTACATAAAGAAATTCTCTAGATACATTTCCAGTCCCCCAAACTTTTACACTTTTTTCTCTTTTACTCTTAGCATCGAAAAACTTGAGAATAAGCGCAGGTATCACATGGGCATCGTCCGGGTGAAAATGATCTCTCGGTCCATAAAGATTTACCGGAATAAGATAAATGGCATTAAAACCATATTGCTTTCTATAAGATTCTGCTTGGGTAAGAAATACTTTTTTCGCAATACCATAAGGGGCATTGGTTTCTTCCGGATAACCATTCCAAAAATCACTCTCTTTAAATGGAACAGGGGTGAACTTTGGATATCCACAAACAGTGCCAATTGCAACAAACTTTTCTATACCTTTTTGTCTTGCAGCCTCCATAATTTGTAAACCCATTATCGCGTTGTCATACAGAAGCTGAGCCGGAAACTTCATGTTAAACCCAATTCCACCTACTTTTGCTGCAAGATGAATTACTATATCATTGCCTTCTACCACACTTGTACAATTTTCCCAGAGCCTGAGATCACAATTTGAACTTCTTGGTATTGTAATGTTCTCCTTCTTAGCCCCCCTTTCAATAAGTCTTTCAACTACAAAAGATCCTAAGAATCCAGCTCCTCCAGTTATGAGTATTTTTTTCCTGGTGAGGTCGATAGCCATAGT